>CALUTK010000033.1 GCA_944323675.1 Candidatus Gastranaerophilales bacterium
TCGCCCCTTGAGGGAGAGGGAAGAATTTGTTAATGAGCAAATGCGAATTTACAAATTCGGGTGAGGGGTTAATAAGCGTGAAAGGTAAAGGATGAGGGGTTCAATAAAAAATTTATCACTTCACACTTCACTATTTTTAACCCTCTCCTGAACTGCGGACACCATCTCTCAAAGAAGTTTGTTAACTTTTCATTGCTACCCCTCCTCGAAATCAAAGATTTCGGTCCTCCCGCAAGGGGAGGACAAAAATCTTAAAATTCATGGGAATAAAAAGTTAACAATGCCCTCCCAAATGTAGAGGGAAGAAAGAAAACTTTTCAGCTTTTTAACTATTTTATATTGAACCCTTCACTACTCACTTACCCAAAAAGCTGGATTGCTTCGGCTGACGCCTCGCAATGACATACCCGTTTTGCAAGGGTCAACCCCTCTCCCTCTGGGAGAGGGTGTCCGCAGGACAGGAGAGGGTTAACATCATGAAGAAAAATTAGTTTATTTGCTCTCTCCCCTTGCATGACATTGGTTTGTTGTTGGGCAGGTATGCCAAACCGACAGAAACCAAAAGGCTAGATTGCTTCGGCTGACGCCTCGCAATGACGTTTACACCTCTCTCGCAAAGGAAGAACAAAATATTTAAAAAGCCGGCTTATAGCCGGCTTTTTAAGCATCGTATCGTTTAAAGGTTTTCTCTATATTCTTATCTATTACTGATTTTACTGTATCGTATTCGGTTGTCAGTGCCGAAATTTCAGTATCAAGATTTTTCATTTTCATATCAATAATATTTTCTTTTGCATTAATTTTTTGTTTTTCTCTGTTGTATTTTGCCTCTGCCTGAGCAACCGCAGTCTCATCAGTAACCTCTTTTATATAAGTATTGGTTGAATAACTGCCCTGATAGTAATAACCGTCATCAGACATTGTGGACATATACATTGCACCTGATTTGAGCATTTCTTCAAGGTACTCTCTGTCATCAATATTTTCATTTTCAGTCCAGCCGTTCAAACAGATCTGGTTAAATAATGCATCATAGAAACCTGCAACAAGAAGGTTATCACCTGACGTATCAACATCGGTTACATATTCAAATGTGAACATATCGTCAACAAAGTTACATTGCTCTCTTAACTGTTCAACATTATAGTCGGAATTTGAAATCCCTTGCATATATTCAGCAAAGTATGTGAGGTATGCCTGTGCCATATATGAAATGTTCAAGCCGTAACCATCATTATACTTGCCTTCATTTTCACGGGCACTGTTTTCTATGTATACAATACCGACATAGTTGTTAACATTTTTATCAACATTCTCAAGTATAGATTTATTTGAGTTGTTACCAATGAGGTGACCTTTCAGTTGTTTCCAGAAAGCAAAGTTTGAGTAATCGACGTTACCGCCGCCGCTGTCATCTCTTTGTCCGAGGAGTTCAACTGAATCTAGAATTTTATTTTTAGCGTATTCTAAAGCTGCCTGAGTGTATTCATCTCCTGTATCAAGTAAATTTTCAACACCCTCGAACATGTTATCCCAGAAGGTACTGCTGCCTACCATGTCAACAAGAAGTTCCCATGATTTGAATTCTCTATTACCCTCGTCACCCTGGTGGTCAGCACTACCTCTTAATACATAGTTACCGTTTAAGATATCACCGAGTGAAATATTATCCGGTACATCTGCGCATTTCTGATAACCTGTTATAGTACCATCCTCTGCTCTTTGAGATTCCCAAAGTTCAAAAACACAACCCTGTCCACCGGAATAACTGTGAGAACTTACAATATCCGTCAGGTCAAAAGTGACAGACTCCAACATCTTTTTTAAGTCGGTATAAGAACATTCTGCAGTGTTGACGTTGACCAAATCTTCAGAACCAACACCTGCCATCTGGTTATATGTTGTCTTTTTAATATTTTCACCTTGAATATCAGTTATAACATCATTCGCAACCAGTCCGTCAATGAAAGCATTACGCATTTCAGATGACGGCAGCCCGTCCATACCTTCCTGCGGAATGCCTGCAGCTTTTGCCGCACGGGCCAGTGCAGGGTTTAAGACAACTCTGCCTGATTTATCCGTAATCGTTGTCGGAATATAATCATTTAATGCGGAAGGACTCATCAACAAGCCATATGTCAACGGGTTTGCCTGAGTATTATTTCCGTAGAAATCATACATCAAATTTGTCTGGTTTATTGCATCCTGATATTCAGCAGATATGACATCCATATCTCTGGAAAGCGCAATCTTCTGGTGCGATAATCTCATTGATTCATATTCGCAATCAGATTTTCTTGCGGTTATGGTTAATAATCTAGCTTGTGATGCTGATAAACCCATTGTCTTACTTTGAATCCTTTCGACTTAGTAACATTTCCTGATCTTTCATGATGTATTACGGATTTTCAGTAAGAAAACTTTAAATTAAAAAGAGTTAATGTAACAATTGTTTACAATATAAAAAGTCAAAATTTCAAAATTTTTTGTTGAACCATTAACCACTCACTATTCACTTAATAAAGCTTTATCCTCACACTATCAATGTTAAACATCCGCAACCGGCGGTATATCAATTCGTTTGAGTCTCTGCTCTATACGTCTGTACCATTTTAGATGCTGTTTAAATAATATTTTGTAATCGCTGATACTGCCGCTTGAAATATCATGGAACTGCTCATCACAAGTTTGCGCCATACTGTTTTCCAAAAGGTGTGTAAGTTCTTTTCTGTCAAGAGTATTTTCTGTCAAAGAAACTTTCTCACCGAAAGTGACCACGACTTCAGGTCTGTTATCTCTGAAAAAGCAATAATCAACCGCAACAGGAACAAGGTTTACTTTTCCGTAACGTTTGACTGCATTCTGTGCAATATAAGCAAGCCCCGTCTGGAACACTATAGGTCTGTAGTGAGGTGGTCTAATAATCCCCTGCGGGAATATACATAAAATATTTCTTAAATCTCCCACCACATCAACAGAATATTTAAGCGCTTTCATAGCGGATTGAGGTGATTTTTTACAAACAGAATAACCTCCGCCGCGTCTTAAAAGCGGGAATCGGTTCAGTTCCTCTATCATAAGTCTTATTTCTTTATGGAAGATTCTATGGGTAATGTTATACATGACAATGCCGTCCCACCAGTTACAGTGAGGGGCGAAAAGAATAGTCGGAACACCTTTTTCCATAACATTTTCCGCACCTTTATACCTGAATGCGAAAAATCTGTTCTGCAACATGTTAAAGAAAAACAAACTTGCTACCATAAGCCAGAATTTGTTTGTCTTTGCGGGTTTGAATTTCTCCTCTTTATTCCTCAATTTTGTCGGAGGGATGTCAGAATATAATTGTTCTTCAACACTGCTCATAATAGAATTATTTTACTCCACACAATTTAAATAGTGAATAGCTGATGTGTTAATTTTAAGAAATCTTTACTTGTCAATTATTTTAGATTGATTAGAGGTTTTCAATAATTTTCAAGATAAACGATTTGAATTTAGATTTAACCTTATTTGTGGTTTCAATGACTTCTGCATGGGATAGACGGTCACCGTCGTGAGAGCTTGCGGCATTTGAGATACAGCTTATTCCAAGAACTCTCATTCCGCAATAATTTGCGACAATTGCCTCGGGAACGGTTGACATACCGACAGCGTCAGCTCCAAACATTCTTGCCATATGGATTTCAGAAGGTGTTTCATAGCAGGGCCCTGAATTTGCAAGATAAACACCCTCTTTGACGTCAATAGAAAGTTCTCGGGCACATCTTTCTGCAAGTTCACGCAAATCTTTTTTATAAACCTCTGACATATCAGGGAATCTTTCGCCGAGAGTATCGTCATTCGGCCCGATAAGAGGGTTAGAGCCCATACAATTAATATGATCTTTTAATATCATTAAGTCGGAAGGTTTGTAAGATTCATTGACGGCACCGGCGGCATTTGTCAGGATAAGCGTTTTAACGCCTAGCTTTTTCATAACCTTGACAGGATATGTGATTTCCTGCATTGAATGCCCTTCATAGAAATGGTTCCGTCCCTGCATCATAACAACCTTTCTGCCGCATATATCCGCAAAAACAAGTCTGCCCTTATGCCCTTTTACGGTTGATTTTATAAATCCCGGAATTTCGGAATATTGAATTGCTATATCACAGTATTCATCAGCAAGTTCACCGAGTCCCGAACCCAGAATGATGCCTATTTCAGGCTTAAGCCCGTTAATTTTTCCTTCAATAAATCTGATAGTTTCGTCCATTAACCCTAATACCCCTTTAGTACCTAAAATTCATCCCTGTTATTACTGCAGACTTACACAAAAAGACACACAGTGAAAAATCTCCGTTGTGTGTCTTTTTAGAATTATTTATATTAGCCAACCAGACGGTTGTCATCAGCTTCAGAAGCTTTTACCATAATAGCATGCTCAACAGGATTTTCTCTTGAATAGCCTGTTTCGTGGCTTTCATCAAAAACAAATTCATCATGAGCTTTTTTAGCCTGATTTTCATCAACGAGTTTTTTCGCAAGTTCTGCAATTTCATACACTAATTGATATCTGTTTTCTGTATTTTCGTTCAAATCCCATGCTACTTTTATTATTTGCTCCATATGTAAACCTCATTTCTTAATTAGTAAATTAATAATATAATATAAAAAATTTTTTCGCAAGTGGTAAAAATCATGCTATAATCAAAGACATGAATATCAAAGACAAATTTAAAATCTTGCAATGGGCGGAAGCTCTTATATGGGTTATAATAATAAGTCTGGTTATTTTCGGGATAAGGTATCACAATTACCAGAAGACAAAGGGGTTGAAAACCTACCAAATATTTTTGCAGGATGTGGACGGTCTGATTGTAGGCTCCCCTGTCAGAATGCTCGGAGTTGCAATTGGATACATTGAACAGATAAAAATTATAGGCGACACTGTTTATATAAAATTTGTTCTTAACGACAAGAATATGGCTATTCCAAAGGGTTCCATCGTGACCGTAGAGTTTAACGGACTCGGAGGTTCTAAGTCACTGGAAATTTACCCGCCGACAGAACAGAGTCTTGCGACAAACAAGTTAATCGTCACCCAAAGACCTATGAGGCTCAATGATTCTATAGGATTAATTGATGATATGTTTGATAAATTAACCTCAATGATTATAAGAGGGTCACACTTTGCAACGGAAATAAACGGATTTATGCCAATACCGGCAAAACGAGGCGCAATGACCTTCAGGAAGCAGGGAAAAGATATTGAGGAAATTGACAAACTTATAGATAAACTGCAGGAAAACCGCCAGATATTCAGCGATAAGCTAAAGGAGGCTAAAAATGATTAGCAAAAACATAAAAGTCATAACAAACCCTGTTATTTTAGAAAACTTAAGGGTGATGAGGGATAAGAATACGGATTCTCAAGGGGTGAGGATTGCTACGAGAAAAATTACCCGCTGCCTGCTTTATGAAGCCGCAAGAAACCTTCCGCTTGTCGATAAAGAAGTTACGACCCCGCTCACGACTTTTACAACAAAAGTTATTGATCCGGATATAAAAATTATAATATCGCCGATTTTACGTGCGGGACTGATTTTTACTGATGAAGCAATTGATATTCTTCCTCAGGCCTGCATAAGACATATCGGGATGTATAGAGATGAAAAAACTCTGAAACCTGTCTGGTATTATAATAAGGTTCCGATGGAAGCTCCTAACCCTGAAAAATTTTATATTTACCTGACAGATCCTATGCTTGCGACAGGAAACACTCTCGTTGAAGCCATTAAGCTTTACGCTGATAAAGGGATTCCGATTGAGAATATTAAAATTATATGCATAATCGCAGCTCCGGAAGGTTTGGAAAATATCCAAAAACATTATCCGGATATTGAAATTACAACAGCCGCCGTGGATGATCACCTGAATGAAAAAGGGTATATTGTCCCGGGTATGGGCGATGCGGGCGACAGAATTTTCAATACTTAGCTTGTCTGCTGCAGCTTCCGGCTGGCAGCTTCATATATTTTGTAAAATTATGTAAAAAGATGACGGCATTCTTTAAAGTTTACTTTAAACGTGCCGTTACTTTTTATGTGTAGAAGTTTATAAGGAAAATTATTATGGATTTCAGAATTGAATTCAATGCTGCAAAAGGTACGGCAAAGGCTTCGCAGCAGGAAGACACAGAAAAACTCAAACGCGAGGCAAAAGCAAGAGGTGAATATATAGTAAGTGTCAGCGGGGATGAAAAAGGCTTATTCGCAATAGCTAAAAAATTTAATATGTCATTAACCGACTTTAAAAACATGACAGGACTCACAAAAGATACTCTTCAGAAAGGACAGGTCATTAAAAACATTCCGACAGCAAAAATTGAATCAGGAATGGGGCTTGCCTCAGTTGCAAAAAAACACGGTATGACACTTGAACAATTCTGCAAGTTAAATAATATTACTAAAGATTATAAGCCTCAAAAAGGTGAATACTTCTACGTATATCCTGATAAAAGCAGGCAAAAGCCGGCAGCAGAGAATAAACCTTCCGCCCCTGCTCCTGAAACAAAACCCGAGCAGCCAAAATCTGAGACTAAACCAAAGCCGAAACCGGAAGCAAAACCGGCAGCACAGCCGGAAACCACGATGAGCGCGGAAGATATCGCAGCAGCTCTGGAACAGACTGCAAGTGATTACAGAGGCGCTGTCGGACGGGAAGAATTTAACGAAATTTTTGATAAAATTAACAGAAATAATGTCATAGATGTAGTTCAAAGTTTTGAAGAACAAAACGGCAAAAGTTTAATAAATATGATTTCCGATGAATGGAGCAGCAGTCACGAGGACAGAAAAACTGCGATGACCAAAATTTTTGATCTGGTAGCCGAAAAAACAGGACAACGAGACCCGAAACTCAGAGAAGCATTCATTGACGAACTTAATGATGAATTTGATTCGTGGGGTTTTGTCTCAACAAAGAAGATGGATAAAATCATCAACGGAATGATAAATCCTGATGAAAATTTTATTGAAGAATACGGCATAGAAACAGATGACCGTGAAAACACCGGTATCCGGGCAGAACACATGAGCGGAAAAGTCTATGCGAATGAAATATTCAGAACAACAAACGGCGGTACAAGTAAAGACATTACACCGCAAACAAAAACCTCCGTAAAAGATAGAGACGGGAACTATGTTACAGCAGGTACGCTAAAAAACTGGGCGTTGCACAGCGGCATACGGGATAAAGGTTTCAGTGACGTAAAAGATCCGTTTATTGTCCGTCCGCTCCCTAACTATAATACAGAAGCAAAAAGAATTGAAGCGGTAACAGAAGTTCTGGAGCCGACAGCAGACGGGAATTTAAGCGGGAAAGTAGTTATCCTTAACCCCGGTCATGGCGGATATCAGCAGGACAACGGCTTCTTTGATGCCGGAACAGTCCTTTCTGTCGAAAATGCCGAGGGTGAACAAATGCCGATTGAAGAATGGCGTGTTGCCCAGATGTATACAGACAAAATTGCCGATAATTTAAGAAGCCGCGGTGCTCAGGTTGTAATAGTTTCCGGTGCAGTCCAAAATGGAGGAATGTATAAGCAACGATATCTGGAAGGAATGCTTGCCGGTGAAAAAGGCGACGATGCTGTGAGAGAGGTTATGCAATCAACCGATAAAGAAGATATGCTGTTTTTATCAATTCATGTTGAATCTGCAAAGGACAGCCCTGAACTTAAAGTATGTAACGTCAGGTACACGAAAGATATAGATAAAGAACTTGCGGAAAATATAAATAAACATGTGCAGCAAGGTTTTACGTCACTGACTCCGAAGCCGGAGCCGGCTAACTTATACGTAAACAGAGCTACAAAAGGAATACCGTCCTCCCTCCTTGAAATTGGTAATATTGCAAACAAAAGTATTACAAATTCCTTGCTGTCTGACTTTGACCAGAAAAAATACGCCGAATGTATTGCCGATGCAATAGAAGAAACAATGCTTAACTAGAAAGGATTTATTTTGAGCGAAATAAATTTCAATTTTTCAATAATTCCCCAGCAAAACGGCGGACACAAAGTTAAAGCCGGAGAAACTCTCTATTCTATTGCAAAATCAATGGGAGTTTCTGTTGAAGAACTAAAAAAAGCAAACGGTCTTAAGGATAATACAATTTCAATAGGACAAATCTTAAGAGCACCGTCAGCCTCATCGCAAACCTCGTCAGTAGAAATTCCTATGATGCGCGATATCTCGGATGAACAGATTGAAACGGACAGCAAAAGAAGCCGATATTTAAAAATTACCCCTCACGCCGACCATACCTTAAAAGCAGGCGAAACCCCTTCCACCCTTGCAAGAAAATACAATGTGGAAGAGCGGGTTATCCTCATGCTCAATGGACTTACAAAAGAAGATGCAACAAAACTGCAAATCGGACAGACTCTGAAAATTCCTCCGACGCGCACTGCACGAAATATAAATAATCTGAATGATGCAGCCTCTGCCTTAGGGGTCAGTGTGGATTTTGTAAAACGATTAAAAAAAATAGAAGACGGTCTTGATGCAAATAAAAAGCCTTTCCCTGATAACAAATTCCACAACACGCCATACAGAGATGATGAAGGAAACCTCACAATAGGTATCGGACACTTAGTTAAAAGCGGTGAAAAAACAAAACTTACCAATAAAGAAGTTCTGGAACTTTTCGTAAACGATATGCTGAAAATGGAAGAAAATCTCTGGGACGTTATGGGCGGGAAACAGAATTATGACAAGCTTCCGCAAAGTATAAAAGAAGCACTCCTTGATATGACGTTTAATAAAGGCACAGCGATTGTTGAAAAGTCACAGGGGTTAGTCTGGGCGCTGAAAAACGGGAAATACGAAGCCGCAATCTGCAAAATGACTAACAATAAATCGCTTAAAGGTAAAGAGATGAGCGGGCTTAGCAAAAGGAGATTATTTGATATTGCGACAGCTTCAAAAATGTACAACGGCAACCCTCCGCATAGCGTTATTAATACAGCACAGCAGGTATATAACCGCGGAGTCGAACTTTTAAAAATAGAAAGTGCAAAAGCATACAATAAATTAAAAAATCCTGGGATTTCGCTGCAGCAATATATCCAGAACCAGCTTGTCGGCTATAACGCCCATGCAAAAGAATATATGGGAGACAAAATAAAACTTAAAGACAGGTAACTATTTCGCCTACAATATCACCGTGAAGTGTTTTTATACTATGCTCAGCCTCAATATTTGCCCAGTGTAAATTTTTGAGGCTGTCGAGCGTCAAAAGTTCACGTGCCTTCATATCGCAGTCGGAGACTTTTACAATCAAGCCTTCTTCACTCTCAAGGTTAACCACAATACAAAGCCCGCCCGCACCGACTTTTGCAACAAGGTTTTCAGAACCTGCTATAATCTTGGTATCAGTTCTGTCTTCTCCGCCGATTACGTAAGGATATTCGCGGAAAGCTTTTGCTATTTTATCGTATTTAGGATTACAGAAAAGTTTTATGAAACCTTTCACCATATTTTCTAACGGCATTGAATGAATCGGAACCCCGCAGCCGTCTTTTGTCACGGGATAATCTTTTTTTATGCCGCATAGTTCATATATTTTTCTTTTAATTTCTTTTTGAAGCGGATGGTCAGGAGAGTCGTAACTTTCTAAATCCCAGCCGTTCATCTTGCATAACCCGAGCATCATAATATGTTTTCCGACGCAGTTGTTATGGAAAATGCTTTCCTGCTGCCCGCTCAAAAGCAATTCTTCTTTTGCTGTTTTGGAGATTGGTTTATGAAATCCGCATTTGAGATATGTTTCATCAAGACAGATTTTCTTTAAAAGATTTTTTGCTGTTTCTACGTGGATTTTTTCTCCAGCGTGGGAAGCGCAGCAAATTGCAATTTCCTGCAGCGACATATCGTATCTTATATCCATTCCGTAATCAATCAAAAGGCTTGCCTGCAGCGGTTTTGCACATGAACGCAAAAAGAAAGGATACCCGCTAGTTTCTCCGATACTGTCAATTATATGCTGACCGTCAGAAACAATCATATATCCGAAATGTTCCTCTTCAATCAGCCCGTCTCTAATATATTTTACAAGAATTTCAGGTTTACCCGTCGTCATTATTGTCATCTTTTGCCACCAGGTGTAACAATTGTGTCATCTTACGTTTCAACGCTTCGTTTGACTTTTCAAGGAGTTCTATCTTTGCCAGAAGCTTATCTTTTTCAGACCCCGCAGGCTCTGTTTCCGGAACAAGGGAATAATCAAGAATGAATCTCTGTTTTGAATCTGCCTTAAGGGTAAATAATGTCCGGACATTTTCCTCTGTTATAAATCCTAAGTCAACAAGGATTTTTCCGAAAAGTTTATGCTCCATTCTGTCGTCAAGATTTCTCTGGGTCATCACAGCTTGATCAAGCTGGTCAATTGTAATTGAACCGTTGAGTTTATAATATTCACCCGTTCTGAATTTTCCGGCAATAAATCCGCCCATTGCATAAACTTCATCACTTTCAGGCTTTTCTATAAAATTCTGTTCAAGACAGAACATAAAATTTTTCGCAGCTTCTTCCATAGAAAGAAATGTGTTTAAGGAGATTTCCAGAATACTATAACCTTCCACGCATAAGCGCAGAAAATTATAAATATTGGAATCCAATCCGCTCGTTCTGTCCCAGAGTTCTGTTTTCCCTTTAAAAGTAACTGTCGGATTATAGAATGCAAAAAGATTATCCGCATTATTTATAACAAACCGCTCGCAGTAATTCTCTTTCATATTCTGATAAAGCCTGTAATATACCGCCTGCTTAACCCAGAGAGGATATGCAAGAAGTTTTCCCATAAAAAGTTCAAACAAATTCTTTTTCATAAAAAATATTATACTATAAAAATCGAAATGCGCGCAATCTAATACTTTCCGGTATTGATTTATAATTATAAAAATTGTAAAATAGCCCTAGAGAATAGGAGAACTTTATAATGGAAAATACACGTATGAAAAAAATCTGGATTTTCATAATCGCTTTAATAGGATTTGTGACAACGATTGAACTTGCTAAAGTTTATTATGATGCGAATTTTAACCAGTATGCACTTGCAAGTTTCTGTACCGTGAATGACTTTATTGACTGTGACGGTATTGCAAGAACAACCGAATCCCAATTCTTCGGAATTCCGCTTGCATATTGGGGAATGTTTTTGTATGCGTTTATTTTCCTTATGCTGATTGCAGACAAACTCAAGAACTTCAAACTTCTAAAATTTATGGAAGTATTCAAAAATCCGCTGGATTATATTGCATGCCTTGGCATAATCGCGTTTACAATTTCTATGATTTTGTTATGCCTGAGTTTGTTTGAAATTCAAAAACTCTGCATTCTCTGTGCTTTTACATATATATTAAACCTTCTGATAGGACTTATTGCACTTGACTACAAAAACGGAGGTCTTGTAAAAGCATTTAAACAGAGTGTAACAGACTTTCTTGCCGCTATTAAAAATAAATCCTACCTCATTGCATTTATTGTCGTAATGCTCCTTGCAGGCGCTGGACTTGCTTATACAACAATAACTCTCAAATTTGCTCCGCAGGTGAAACACGCAAGAATGTTTGACGAATTCGTAAAAGCTAAGAAAAATAAATATGCAATCTCCGGCAACATCCTCGGAAATCCTGAAGGGAAAATCATTCTCTACACATATACGGATTACCGCTGCCCGATTTGCAAAGTCAATAATATGATGATTTATAAGCTTGCAAAAGAATTGAAAAATGTCAGAATAGAACACCGTAACCTTCCGCTTGATACGGAATGCAACAAGTATTTAACCCAGCCGTTCCACGACGGCTCCTGCACAATGGCGAGATTCGCACTTGCCGCAAAAAAACAGGGTAAATTCTGGGATATTGATAACGCCTTCTTCCAGAATATCCCTGCAAACGAACCGTTTGACGAAAAGAAAATGCTGAAAATTGCGGAAGATTTAGGGCTCAATATGGAACAATTGAAAAAAGATGCCGACAGCCTTGAAATAAGACAGGAAGTCCAAAAAGAAATTGATGAAGCATATAAACAGGGCATCAACGGAACCCCTTCAATGAAAGTCGGAAATAATATTCATACCGGAATAAGGGCATATCCGGATTTAAAAAAATGGGTAATCGAAAAAAGTGAACAGCAAAAATAAAATAATACTTCACGCGTGCTGCGCAATATGTTCAGGTTATCCTGTTTCGTACTTGATTGACGCGGGATATTCCGTCACTGTTTATTTTTATAACCCGAATATCTACCCTGACGCAGAATATCAAAAACGCCTTGAAGCTGAACGAACCTTGTGCAGTCATTTCGGTATTGAACTGATTGAAGGAGAATATGACAGAGAAAGCTTCTTTAATTGTGCCAGAGGACTTGAAAACGAACCGGAAAAAGGGAAACGCTGCGTAGAATGTTTTAAACTCAGATTAGAAAAAACAGCGCAGCTTGCAAAAGAAAAAGGGATAGAAAATTTCACCACCTCAATTGTCATAAGCCCTCATAAAAATTTTGCCCTCCTCTCCTCTCTCGGAAAAGAAATCGCGCAAAAATACAACCTCAATTATCTTGACATTGATTTCAAGAAAAAGGACGGATTTTTAAAAACAAACAAAATATCAAAGGACCTTGGCTTATACCGCCAGAACTATTGCGGCTGCGAATTTACGCAGAGACAGCTCCCGGTCAAGTCTGCAACATAAATTAACATTTACTTGCCCGACCTGATAACTCATGATAGGATATCGGTATAATAAACAATTTACTAATTAGGGTGTGAGGTTTGTATGAAGAGTTCAACAATCAGAAGATCAAATTTATCTAAGGAGAAAATGGCAGTATTGGAAGCTTTATCGAAATACAAAACTGAAGATATGACCCCTAACGTTTACGTAAGACCAAACAGAGAAAAAGAACTTGACGTTTTATGGCAAAATTTTAAACTCAGCCAGAAATCAGAAAAATCACCGAGCGTTTACCTTGCAACAGGTTTTATAGCAGGTATTGCCGCAACAGTTATTACAGGTGCGCTTATAGGATTATCTTCAAACGGTATTATGTCAGCGCATAATTTGTCCTCTGCGCATAAAGCTAATGTAAAACAAGAAAGTTTAAATTTTGTTCCTGCTGCAGAACAGGCAGCAGCGGCAGTTACTGAGGAAGTTTACACAGTACAAAGCGGCGATACAATGGAAAGCATTTTAACACGTTTCTACGGCGGCTATACTCAGGAAAGAGCCTGGAAAGTTATGAATGCCAATAATATGAAAAATCCGAATAAACTTTCAATCGGACAAAAATTAGTTATTCCGATGAAATAAAAAAGTATAAGTATGAAAAAGCCTCCTTTAAAAGGGGGCTTTTTTAGTGCAGAAATTTTCACTACTTTCATTCAATTTTAATAGCGCCCTGCCGGAAGATTTTTATTTCGTCGTCGTCAAATATTCCTGCAACCGTGGATTCCAAACCTTTACAAAAGCAGCCGTAATCATCAATGACTAAATCAGCAAGCCCTTCCATATTTTCTTTTGCCTGTTCGTAGGTTTTAGCGGAAGGCTGATGAGAAAGATTTGCACTCGTTGTAGCCAGAACATGCCCCGGTGCAATTTCACAGATTTCTTTAAAAACCTCATTATCCGGAACTCGGATTCCGACAGTCGCCATGCCTGAGGTTATATAATCAGGCGTCAGGTCGGGATTTTTTTTCACGACAAGCGTCAGGGCGCCCGGGAAATATTTTTTTATTAACTTTTGTCCTGTTTTTGGAATTATTTGAACATAATTCAACAGGTGATAAGTTTCATTGGACATTAAAATCAATGGTTTTTGTGCTTCGCGTTTTTTAATATCATAAATTTTTTTAACGGCTTTTTCAGATGACGGCAGACACCCCAGTCCCCAGACCGTATCTGTGACATAGGCGATTACGCCGTCATTTTCCAGCACTCTTTTTATTTCTTCTTTGTTTTTTATTAGCATTGTTAAGTTGTTTCCTATATTATAGAGATCCTGAAACAAGTTCAGGATGACATATACTTTTATTATGACACTGCTTTCAGAGCCTGCCCTGAATTTAGTTCAGGGATGACATAATTGTTATCTATATTATACTACTAAATAAATCTAAAAATTCTGGATTTTTTTCTTTAATTAGATTATCTTTCCAGGCTCTATGCCAATTTTTCAATTGTTTTTCTCTTTTAATTGCTTGCTCAATATCATTACAGATTTCATAATAAACCAATTTATTCAAGTTATATTTATTAGAAAATCCATCAACAACTTTATTTTTATGCTCCCAAATTCTTTTTACAAGATTTGAGGTAATTCCTATATATAAAACTGAATTTAGTTTATTTGTTATTATATAAACATAATATGTTTTTTCCATAGATATCTCTTGAGCATATAAAAAATATTCCGTGTCATCCTGAACTTGTTTCAGGATCTCTTTGGCTTTACTTTTTGAACTTTGCGGCAAGGCGGTTGAAGAGTTCCTGTGCATAATCCATTTTCATTAATAAGTTTAATTCAATATAAATGGCAAGGCAGACAACTCCGATTATACAGATTTTTGTCAATTCAAACACGTATCTAGGAAGTTCTACAACCCTGTCGTAACCTAATGATAACAGTCCGCAGATAATAAGGGTGACAAATCCTGCCAGACACATTTTCAAAAGGTTTACAAAAAGAGTTTTGTAATCCATTCTCATCTTTTTTGTAATCAAAACGCCTAAAACTACCGCGTTGAATAAGGTTACAAGAGAGGTTGAAAGCGTAATTCCGCCGATACTCATGTGCATTATGTTTATAAAAAGAATATTCAAAAGAACCTTAAGCACGATTGATGAAAACGCCACAACAAACGGGGTTACGGAATCATTAAAGGAATAATAAACTCTTGTGATTGAATCTCTGAATACGTAAGGCAAAATTGATACAGACAAAAACCACAAAGCCTCGGTTACCATAAATGTAGCCTTGGCGTCAAACGCACCGCGTTCAAAAACGATTCTCACACCATCAAGCCCGACAACAAGAATACCGATTATAATAGGAATTGCGCCGAAAAATAATACACCGACCCCTTTATTGAAATAGTTTCTAATCCCTTCATAATCATTATCCGCAACAAGCCTTGCAAAAATCGGGAAAAGAGGAACAAGAAAAGCCGTCACAAGAATTCCGACCGGAAACTGAAACACTCTGTTTGCATAACCGATTGCAGTCCACGCGCCTTCTCTTAGTGATGAGGCAAAAAACATATCCACGTAAATATGTATTTGCCCGACAGTAGAACTCAAAACCGCAGGAAAAAGCAGTTCGCAGATATTTTTATATTCAACATTATTAAAAACGTCAAGATTAGGTTTGAGGCGGAAACCTAATTGCCTGATTTTCGGATACTGCATAACCCACTGGAAAACAGCGCCGATAGTTGTAGCCCAGGCAAGTACAACGCCCGTATTATCCTTCCCGTTTGCCCCCATTACCATCGCGATAATTACAAGCGACATAATAATAGGCGACAGGTTCGGCAGCATAAAATATCTATAAGTTACAAGAATTCCGTAATAAATTCCGACAATTCCGCCGATAATCAAAACCGGCGACATAATTTTTAAATGTTCAGCCGCAAGAAAAATCAACTGAGAATCGCCGCCCGAGGCAATTATTCCCATTATCTGAGGGGCAAAAAAGTAACAGAGCACAGCAAGTATTGTAAAAAATATTATGGTGGTTGTCATAAATGTGCTGTAGAGTTTATTTACAACCTCCGCCGGCTTTTCTCTTAAATTCGGAATCAGTTTTGAAAACACAGCAACAGTTGCACTATGGAAAGGGCCTCCGACTCCTCCGAGTAAAATTATTGCTAAAGCCGGAATCTGATACGCATAAAAATATGCGTCAGATACAGTCGAGGCGCCGTAGTAATTTGCAATTACAACATCTCTTATAAAACCTATCAATTTTGAAAATATCGTAACTACTGCAATCAGCCAGGCTGCTTTTAAAAGCCCTGACGATTTCTCATCACCAGATGTCGAATTTGTCATCTTTTTTCACCAATTCCACATATAGTCTCAATGCCTTTTTGAATGCGCTGTCCGCAAAGTCGGGCGAGCTGAAAACTATTGTATTTTTCCCGCGTTTAATATATTTAGAAATATCAATTTCAGTAAATCTGTTTGCGCCCAAAAGTGCCGGCGGCAAATCAAATGTATGCATTTCTCCGTTTATATCCGCCATCAATTTAGTTACATAAAATTTATTATCAATAATAATTTTTGCCTTTTTATACGGAGCATAAAAATGCTGCGTAACCATCAATTGAGAAGGATCCGAGGAAATTATAACCGGTTTTGTCCCGAGGGTTATTCCGGTGTAATAATGCTGGAGAATTTTATCGTAGGACAAATGGAGTTCTGTTCCCATAAATCCTGCTCCGTACTGGCTCATGCCAACCCCGTGTCCGAAACCGCCGCCATAAGCCTTTACGGAAATAAGATTCCCGTTTTCATCTTTTTCACTTTCAAACACAACATTAGCACTCGGAAGTGCTTTACCTTGATTTTTAAGTAAACGGCGTATTACTAATTCTTTATAAACTTTATACGTCTGGCTGTTTGTTACAATTTCCATTTCTATAATCTTGCCGGAATCGCCGCGCCGGACGACTTTCAATTCAGTGACTGTATCAAGCTTATCATCAGGGTTAAATGCCGGTGTAACAAATCCGGTCGCAGATTGAGCCGCGAGATTATCTTGTAAAGTTTTTTGTAATTCATCTGCCGTCCATTCTCTTGTCCAGCGGAAATAAGGAGATCTCATATCGTAAGCGGTTGTTTTAGACTTATAATATTCTGCCGCGAGTTCTTCTTTATTCAACGGACTCTGGGTCAAAATATCCGGACGCGCTTTAAGGTATGGTTTTTCTTTTGAAGGAAATTCCTTTGTTGTCGGATCAGAAAAAGCGTTTGCAAAATCTTCAGTATATCCGCCTGCTGTTGATGAATACTGTGCAAGAATTAAATCCCAGTTGTAAAGCGCGACGATACCTTCTGTTTCCTTTACCGCCTGATTAGAAAGCTGCTTTTCAGAATTAGCACCGAAATAGACCTGGCTTGCAACAGAATCAACAACATCATAATTAGGAGAGGATTTTACTCTCGGCGACAAAACATAATTTCTTGCGGCGACACTTTGTGCCTTCAAAGCCTCCAAACCAAAACGCACAGGCATTTCATTCGGGACTACGCCTTTCAGGTAATCCTCAACCTCAATTAAATTAACGAGATTAAAATACCCGTCTTTTGCCGGAATTATTTCAAATACTCCGTGGTAAAGCGCCTGTTTCCCCGCACGTTTCAACCCCTTAACGCCTAACAGTCCATCCGGACAAAGTATTCTTAGTTTTCCGGAAACAATAGCAATATCTGAACCGTCATCTGATTTAAGAGAAAAACCGCCTTCAGGTGCAAACTTTATATTTACATTAGTATCAGCAGGCATTGTCTCAATAACTTTATCATTATCACAAATCATAATTTCAGAGGTGCCGAATATGCCGATTTGTTTATAAACATAAGTTTTAAACCCTGTATCACCTATACCGACACGCACAACCTGCGAAGATGGAGTACGCGCTGCCTGCTTTAATTCCGCTTCTCTTGCAATCTGCAATGTCTGCGCCGGAACCGGCGAAGAAAAAGAATATGCAGGCATTACTACTAATGAAATACCCAGCACTGCATATGCAGCATACTTGATTATTTTACTTCCCACGTTGTTCCCTCTTTTGAATCTTTCAATACGATATTCTCTTCGTCAAGCACAATCCTGATTTTGTCCGCAATCTCCCAATTTTTCGCATCACGGGCTTCTTTTCTGTATGCAATTAATTCTTCCATTGACGAAAAATCTTTTCCGAGTTTTTCCGATACATGTTTTACTGCATTATAAAGTTCCTCTTCTGATAAGGTCGGCTTATCAAATGAAAATCCGAGAACTCCAGCGAGTTTAAATAAAATCGTAAACGCGTCCTTGTCGTCTTTATTTGCTTTATTGGCAAGTTCAAAAAGAACTGCAAGCGCTTTTGAGGTATTTAAATCGTCATCCATTGCCTCAACGAATTTTGCATATTCTTCTGTTTTTGTAATATCCAGAACGTCATTAATTCTTGTACGCTTAGCGTTAAGCATTCTTTTTACACCTGCCTGAGCGGAAGATAGCGCTTCATCCGAAAACTCAACAGGCATTCTGTAATGGTTTGTCAGAATAAAGAAACGGATGGTATTAGCGTCGTATTTTTTGAGCAATTCATCAATCGTCAAAAAGTTCCCGAGGGATTTTGACATTTTTTCTTTGTTAATTGTCACAAAACCGTTATGCAGCCAATAATTTACAAACTTACAGCCGTTTGCGCATTCAGATTGGGCAATTTCATTTTCGTGGTGAGGGAAAATTAAATCAGCGCCCCCTGCGTGGATATCAATAGTTTTACCGAGATATTTACGGCTCATTGCAGAACATTCTATATGCCAGCCCGGACGTCCTACACCCCACGGTGAATTATAACCGAATTTTTCATCCTTTTTCCATAGAGCAAAATCAAGCGGATCTTCTTTATGTTCGCCGACTTCAATTCTTGCACCGCTTTCAAGCTGGTCTATCGGCTGTTTTGAAAGATAGCCGTAGCGCGGAAATTTTTTAACCCTGAAATAAACATCCCCGTCAGCCTCATAGGCATAACCGTTTTTAATTAAATCCTTTATTATTGAAATCATTTCACCTAATGTTTTTGTGGCAAAAGGTTCAATATCAGGCTTTAAAGTGTTGAGGGATTTCATAGAATTTTCAAACTGCTTATACCAGTATTGAGAAACTTCCTGAGGAGTTTTGTTTTCTTTTTCCGCTTTTTTAAGAATTTTGTCATCAACATCTGTGACGTTTCGGCAATAGGTAACATCGTAGCCTTTAAACTTCAAGTATCTGTATAAAACATCCCACGTAATATAGCATCTGGCATGTCCAAGGTGTGCGTAATCGTAAACCGTCGGCCCGCAGACATACATTTTCACTTTATTTTCTTCAATAGGTTTAAATTCCTCAATATTATTTGTAAAAGAATTGTGTAATTTCATCATCATCCCTCATCTATCTAGTGCCGGCGCTCTACAGCCAATCGCTGAATTTCCACGGACATTCTGTACATATAATTTTATCACAAAAGAAAAAAGTTTTTCACTGCAGCGATAAAAAGTTAATAAAAAAAGCACCTTCTTAAATAAAAGAAAGTGCTTTTTCGTTTTTTATAAAACCCGGACTACATTGGTTTGAGGGAATCTCTATAAATAGCCTCAACCACATCACGACCGTTGCCGGAAGGTCCGATATCAATCAACCCGCCAAGGGATGGCGTTGTATAAACCAGATCAACAAGCTTATCAACATCGGCTTCCGTAAAGCCTTCATCAGTTAATTTTTCAGGAACTCCAACTGATGCAAGCCAATTTTGAACTTCTTTTGCAGCCTTTTCAGCTTCTTGAGGTTCCCCTTTCAAGCCATGTGCAATAGGTGCAAGGATTTCCGCAAGAACGTGAGGTCTGTCTTTATAAATTGTCTTAATAACCGCAGGCAAAAGAATTGCAAGCCCGAGTCCGTGGGCAAGCTCCGGTTTTACAGCACTCAGAGGGTGTTCAAGTGCGTGTGTATAGTGTAACAAGCCGTTATCAAAGCTTACACCGCCCATCATAGCAGCATAGGCAAGGTAATATCTGGCTTCCAAATCATCAGGATTTTCAATTGCTTTCGGCAAATATTTTGCGACCAGTTCAATTACCTCTTTTGCAAGAGAAATTGAATAAGGAGAAGCAACAGCAGAAGTTGCAGCTTCCACAACGTGGTTAACCGCGTCAATTGAAACGTATCTTGTCTGTTTTGGCGACAATTTTGTCATCAACTGCGGGTCATCAATTGCAAACATAGGATAAATACAATCATAAGCGATTGCAGGTTTAAAGTTTTTCGCAAGGTTGGTTACAACCGCAAATCTGTTAGTTTCAGTACCTGTACCGTGAGTCAAATTGATTGACACAATCGGAGCGGCTTTATCAGGCGCGAATTCAAAGTCGTAAATATTTTCAGCGGTTTTATCAGGGTATTCAAGTAAAATTGCAACTGATTTACCGGCGTCAGTAGGAGACCCGCCGCCTATTGCGATAACCGCTTTAGCACCGAAATCTCTTGCGATTTTAGCGGCAGCATTTACATGATCGGTTGTCGGATTCGGCGTAACCTGATCGTAATTTACATAACCGATGCCGTGATCTTTCAAAGCTTTTTCAACGTAATCCCATGCACCGGTTGCTTTATAAGCGTTGCGGCCTGACATTACGATAACCTTATCAATACCTTTATCTTTTAAAACTTTTGCAATGTCATCAATTTTTTTGATTGCCCCTACACCAAAATAAACAGTAGATCTGGTGCGGATTTCTTTAATCTCGTTAATGTTAATATCCTTTTCCCACATAGAAAAACTCTCCTTTCTATTCTAATCTAGTGTCGCCAGCCACACCCAGCCGCCGCTGGCAGTGCAAGGCTTACCTAATCCGTAAAAGGCTCTAAAACCCTTACGGCACATGGATATTATAGTATTTTTTTTAGTGTTTTGCAAGAAGAATTTTATTTTATAATTTTGAAGAAAAAACCCTTATATTTCGAAGGAATGTTTTCTGCATTATCAATCATATCGTCAAAATCCGTAATTAATTCATATTTTCCGTTAAAAGTATTCAAAAACTTTTTCTCGTTAAAAAACCAATGTGGATAGGTCGCTTCATAAATAGAAGGTGGAACTTTTTGTATCGTTAACCGGTCTCTCTCGTTTAAATTAAAAGGTGTTCTATCTATTAAAATATACTCCAATTTTTTATTTATAGCTTTTTCTAAAAATTTATATGGTTCAGGTAAATACTGTAAGACACCCGACATTAGTAAAATATTTGCATCCTCAACATTATCAATATCAGTTGCAAATTTTAGAATATCATCAGAGATATATTTATTACCGGCATTCACATAGTGTCCTTGTTCTACAACAATCCAACTTTGTATTTGAATAGGATTTAAAAAATCTTTATTCTGAAAATAGTGAGTTCCTAAAGCTCCTCCAAAATCCAATACATTTATTTTGTTATCATTATTAACAGCTATTTTAAATAAACAACTCAATAAAGGCCATGAATACTGTACTTTATCAAATATAAAACTATCACGTTCAAATACAGCCTCTCCATTTTTCACTTTAAGAGTAGCTTTTAAAGTGGTCTGCAATATGTTTTCAGCAGCATACCCATTACCCGACGCCTGTATTGCATCTTCAAAGGATTGATAATCTCCAAAGAATCCATATGCATCGTTCTTTTTCTTTTTTTTAAAGTTAAATATTTTCATAAGCACCTCCATTATCAAATGGAGAGCTTAAATCAGTTCGCCCCCCCCCCCGAAATCCACGCTATAATTGAGTTTTGCATACTTTCTCCTTTCATTATATTACCTCCGCAAAATATTCAATAGTCTTTTTCAAGCCGTCGCGTATATGAACCGTCGGCTCGTAACCAAGTTCTTTACGTGCAAGGGTCAAATCAGGTCTGCGTTTGCAAGGATCATCCGACGGGAGCGGCTTGTAGACTATTTTTGAATTTGAATTTGTTAGTTCAATTATCATTTCCGCTAACTCTTTAATCGTATATTCGCCGTCGTTTCCGACATTTACAGGACCTGTGAAGCCGTCTTTATTCATTAGTGCAACCATTCCGCGGACTAAATCATCAACATAACAGAATGAACGTGTTTGCGAACCGTCCCCGTATATCGTGATGTCCTGTCCTTTCAATGCCTGAACTATAAAGTTCGACACAACGCGCCCGTCGTTTTCTGCCATACGAGGACCGTAGGTGTTAAAAATTCTGATAATCTTAATATCGACATTATGCTGCCTGTGGTAATCCATCATAAGAGTTTCCGCAACACGTTTACCCTCATCATAACAGCTTCTTATACCGATACAATTTACATTTCCCCAGTAATCCTCTCTTTGCGGATGTACAATCGGATCACCGTAGACTTCCGACGTTGATGCCTGCAGAATTTTTGCTCTTGCGCGTTTGGCAAGCCCGAGCATATTCGTGACGCCGAGGACATTCGTCTTTATAGTTTTTATCGCATTATACTGGTAGTGAACAGGACTTGCAGGACACGCAAGGTTATAAATCTCCTCTGCTTCGATTAAAATAGGTTCAACAATATCATGTCTTATGAGTTCAAATTCTTTGTTATCCAGAAGGTGTTCTATATTTTTTCTGGAACCAGTAAAAAAGTTATCCAGACAAATTACGTGATTGCCTTCATTCAAAAGTTTTTCACAAAGATGTGACCCGATAAAACCTGCTCCGCCAGTTACTATAATATTTTTCATAATGCTCCTCGTTTTTTCTTTAGTTTAGCACAAAGAAGAAATTCCTTAAACATTTACCGGCTTTTTAATATATTTATATATAGTATCTTCCAGCAAATTCAAAGGTTGTATAATTTATCGTCATTTTTCAAACGTATATTGACGGTACTTATATAGCAAATTTCACTAAAAATGGCTAGAAATGTCACCCCTGAAATAAATTCAGGGCAGGCTCTGAACTGGCTGCAAAATCAGTTGAGCCGAATGGCGAAACGTGATTTTATGCCCCTACCTGGCGTTTCAGGGTCTCGTAGTTTTGAGATTCTGCACTTCGTAAGGACAGGCTTACTCAAAATTTATAAGATCCTGTGGAAAACCAGACATTTTGCACGAAATCAAAGATTTCGGCAAAAGTAGTCAAACAAGTTCAGGATGACAAAAATTTTGGTTCGCTTTGTCAAACAAATTCAGCATGACTGTATTACGCATATTTAGTGGAAACTTATATATTATTCCCATATTGACAATGTAAAATCCAATGGGATATTATGGTATAAATTTTTGTGTTATTAGGAACTATATTAAACTGGAGGTTATGATGGCGGA
>CALUTK010000034.1 GCA_944323675.1 Candidatus Gastranaerophilales bacterium
GCTCACGTAACATTCTTCTTTAACGGAGGTATTGATGAGCCGCAGCCTCACGAAACAAGAGTTCTTGTTCCGTCTCCGAAAGTTGCAACTTATGATCTTCAGCCGGAAATGAGTGCTCCGGAAGTTTGCGAAAATGTATTAAAAGCTATTGCAAATCCTGAATACGGCTTTATCCTTGTAAACTTCGCAAACCCTGACATGGTAGGTCATACAGGGGTTATAGATGCGGCAACAAAAGCCTGCCACGTTGTTGATGAATGCGTCGGCAAAATTGCAGATGCCTGCATTAAAAACGGTATAACAATGCTTCTGACTGCAGACCACGGAAACAGCGAAGTTATGGTTAACGCTGATACCGGAAAGCCTCAGACAGCGCACACCACAAATAAAGTTCCGTTCGTAATCATCAACGGCCCAGAAGGGTTAAAATTGAAAGACGACGGCGCTTTATGCAACATTGCACCGACAGTCCTCCAGCTTCTAGGAATTGAACAGCCTAAAGAAATGGACTGCGAATCGCTAATCAAGTAAATGGTAAATGAAGAGTGGTGACAGCCGCATCACTCTTCACTTTTACAAAAGGACAACTATGACAGACACAAAAACTTTAGATATTGATTTTTCCCTAAAAAAGAATAATATTGACGAATTGTTTTTTAACCTCTCTGAAAATCCGGAAGGCTTTAAAAACAAAGACTTCAGATACACTCTGAGCCTTATTTATCAAATAGTGGAAGATGAATTCAAAGATGTCTTTGTAAGCCCGATTTCACCTGCCAGAAACACGAATTTCTATCTGGTGAATGAAGGCGGCAAACTGTCATTTTTTATCACTCCGACCAATAACTTTGAATACTACCTGAAATCAAAAGGGTCGCTTTTCCGTTTTAAATCACAGGTTCTCGGGAATGAAGTCGGCTATGCAATGAGTCTTGATCTGGTTATGGATTATTTCGGCGGTTTCGGCGATATAGTGGATATGGAATCCCTCACCCCGACCTTTATCTATATGAACACTCTTGCCCATTTCGTAATGAAACTCATTGAAAAACTCTACTTCATTCCGACAGTAAAACTCAACGGCTCAATGTTCAAAATAGTTTATGAACCGATTATTCCAAACCAGCAGGTTGCAAGAATTATCAACAAGTTTGAGGAAAATATTCCGGAAAAGCTATTTATTAAAGGTGAAAAACCTGCGCATTTTGTAAATGATTTCATTCATAACTATATGAATTATGTTATTTACAAATTTTTATCAATTAAGGCATATAAGTTCAAAGACGTAAAATCCGGAACATATATGATTAAAAACCTTGAACAAAAAGCCCAGATGCGCGGGGTTGATATTGCGGAAAATATATCTCAATGGTTTGATGAACTATACTTAGGCAAATATGATGTCATACCGTTCTTTAAAATTGAAAGAATTGAGGATGAATTATTCAGACTCAAAGTTTATATCAAAAACCGCAAAACAGATGAAAGCGTATTGATTGACGAACTTTATCATAAAGATAAGATTTTTGATGCGAATTCCGCGGATATTGCAAAAATCGTAGAAAAACAGCTCAACTACGCAATCCGCTACATGCCGGAACTTGAAGATTTATTTGAGGATGAAGAAAAACTTGCGCTTGATTTGAATTTGAACGAGGTCTATAAGATTATTACTCAAACCGCGTATTACCTGCAGAAAGCGCAGATTGAAGTTATTCTTCCGAAAGAACTGGTTAATATAGTTGTTCCGCGTGCCTCTATCAATGCTAAAGTTAAGGCGTCACGCTCTAAAGATCTTGCTGATATCTTCAATAACACTTCGTCTTCAAAAATTTCGCTTGATGACATTCTGGATTTTTCTTACGAAATTGCAATCGGCAACGAAAAATTGTCGCTCGAGGAATTCAACAAACTTGTAGAATCCAGCAACGGGCTTATTAAATACAAAAACAAATACGTGCTTATTGATAAAGAAGAAAGCAAAAAAATCTTTGAACAGATAGCAAAAGCGAACTTCAAATCAATGTCCAGAATGGAATTAATCCACGCTTCAATGTCCGGACAGCTTGCGCAGTATGATTTTGATTACGACGATGCGTTTGCACGGGTAATTCAGGACTTTACAAAGCCTGTTGATGTTGCGCCTCCGGAAAGCCTGAAAGGGATTTTAAGACCTTACCAGCAGACTGGATTGAAGTGGCTCTGGACAAACGTTACAAAAGGCTTTGGAGTTTGTATGGCGGACGACATGGGTCTTGGCAAAACCATTCAGATTATTTCATTAATACTAAAAATGAAAGAAGAAGGCACTTTAAAGAAACCTGTACTTGTTATCTGCCCGACAACCCTTATCGGTAACTGGATGAAAGAATTACAGATGTTTGCGCCGTCTCTGGATGCTGTAATTTACCACGGAGCGGAAAGAAAACTGGACGTTAATCACGACATAATCCTCACAACATACGCTATTATGAGAATAGACGTTGAAGAATTAAAAAAACAAGCGTGGGGAATGGTTATAGTGGATGAAGCACAGAATATTAAAAACCCTGATACTGCGCAGACACTTGCAATTAAAACACTGAAATCCGAAGTAAAAGTCGCGATGACCGGTACTCCTGTAGAAAACAGATTAACCGAACTCTGGAGTATATTTGACTTTATCAATCAGGGATACTTAGGCTCTCTCAGAGAATTCCAGAAAAGCTACGCTATTCCGATTGAACGCTTTAAGGAAACTTCACGCGCTGCAAAATTAAAAATGTCTGTTTCTCCGTTCGTCCTGAGAAGATTGAAAACAGATAAACACGTTATTTCAGATTTGCCTGAAAAGATGGTTCTGAACGAATACTGCTACCTCTCAAAACCACAGGCAGTACTCTACGAAAAGACTCTAAACGAAATGATGGCGAAGATAAGCGAATTTTCAGGCATCAACAGACGCGGAAATATATTCAAGCTTATTACAGCCCTGAAACAAATCTGCAACCATCCATATCAATTCTTAAAATCAGGCGAAATGAGCAGAGAACTTTCCGGTAAGATGGATAAATGTATTTCAACCGTCCAGAGTATCTTAGATAACGGAGAAAAGACTCTTATCTTTACACAATATAAAGAAATGGGCGATATCTTAACTAAGGTTATAGCGGAAGAATGCAACACCGAACCTCTGTTCTTCCACGGGTCTCTGACGGTTCCTCAGCGAGAAGAATTGATTAATAAATTCCAGAATGAAGATGATTCAAAAATTATGATACTTTCATTAAAAGCCGGCGGAACAGGCTTGAACCTTACAAAAGCCACAAACGTAATCCACTACGACTTATGGTGGAATCCTGCTGTTGAAGATCAGGCAACCGACAGAACCTACCGTATCGGACAGGATAAAAATGTTATGGTTCACCGTATGATTACTCTCGGAACCTTTGAAGAAAAAATTGATGAAATGCTGAAATCTAAGAAAGAACTTGCAGACCTTGCTGTCTACGAAGGCGAAAAGATTATCACAGAACTTTCAGACGAGGAAATCTACGAAATATTTACACTCTCTGCATAAGAGTTATACTTCAAGGTTAAAAAATATTAAATTGTAAACCTGTTTATACGTATGTAGATATACAATCAGCCATTCTTGTATTAAAATTATTATGAACAGAATGAGGGCTTTTTACATGAAAAAATCGGTTATTGCTATAATTTGTACGCTCGCACTTATTCAGCCGGCGTTTGCGGATTTTAAAGAACATTTTGATTTGGGACAGCAATATTTGTCCAATTACCAGTATTCAGGAGCTGTTACGGAATTCAAAAATGCCTTAAGAATAAATTATCTTGATAATTCCGCAAGAATAGGTCTTATTAATTCATACCTTGCAAGAGGCGCCTATTATGCAAATAACGAAAAAAACTGGCAAAAAGCTGCAGATGACTATAGAAGCGCCCTTTTTTACATGATATATTACCCGACGGCTAATCAGGCGAAAAGCTCCTCCCAGGGAATAGCACCTGTTACGAATAATTTAAACAGATGCCTTTCTGTTTTGAAATTCAACACATCGCCTCAATCCCGTTTTGAAACAGCAAAACAATTACGGGCAGAGGGAAATTTTGCCGCCGCAGCCTATGAATTTAACCAATCACTCGGTGATAAAGAACTGATAAAAGAAAGTTACGAGCAAATAGGAGACATTATGAAGCTTCTCGGCAACGACCCGAAAGCTGCTGAATATTATAGAAAAGCGGTATCGGTTTCTCCTGCTGATATTCCGCTCCGCCTCACATACGCCAAACTTCTTGATAAACTTGATCAGGAAGAAGCCGCAGTTGAAGAATACAACTATATTTTAACAAAAAGCATTGACAACAAAGATGTGCTATATTCTCTTGAGAGAATTTACAAGAAAAAACTTGAAGCAGACCCATCTGATTCGGATTTAACATCAAATCTCGGGGCAATTCTTCAAAAGCAGGGAAAACTCGATGAAGCTCTCGCTTATTACAAAAAAGCAGAACAGCTTGACCCTTCAAATATCAATACAAGAATTAACGTCGGAACCCTCTACCAGCAGAAAGAGGATTACAAAACCGCTATCATTGCTTATGATTCTGTATTAATACTCTATCCGGATAACCTGAACGCAAATATCTATAAAGCCCAATGTCTCTCAGCCCTCGGCAACGGGAAAGAAGCCCAGGCCGCTTATAAAAAAGTGCTTGCGCTTGATCCTTCAAACACGGAAGCTCAAAACGGTATCTATGAAAATGCCAAAAAGGCGATGTCCATTAATGAGTACATTGATTATGTAAAGAAAAATGCCACAGGGCAAAATATGGTATCGCTTCTATATTCCTATGCACTTGACCTGCATAAGGAAAATAAACTTGATGATGCTATTACTATTTATAACGAACTGTTAAAATCTGATACAACCGGTGAAATATATGTAAATCTTGCAATAGCACAGAACCAAAAAGGCGAATACAATAATGCAATTAATACGCTCAAGGCTGCAAAAACGAGATTCCCGAATAATACTCAAATTACAACAACAATTGCATCTATTGAGCAAGAGGCTGTTAACAATAAATTAGCAAAAGCAGCAGACTATTTTAATAACAAAGACTATAAAAAAGCGATAGATGAATACTTAAAAATTCAGCCGCCTACAGTTGATTCAATGCTTGGTGCGGCATCAGCCTACCAGAATATGGAGGATACCCCGAATGCCATTGAATACTACAAAAAAGCACTTGAACTAAAGCCGACTGATTCTGAAATAGCCTATTATATAGGTGCACTCTACGCAGACGATGAAAAGTACACTGATGCAGAAAATTATCTGAATAAAGCACTTACTCTGAATAAAAACAATGCTAAAGCCTTTGAACTTTTAACTCAAATTCAGGAACAAAATAAAGCCACAGCACTCAACGACGCTATAAAACTATATGACGAACAAAAATACGATGAGGCACTTACTGCTTTCAATAAAATTCTTGAGACGGATAAAAACAATGTCTACGGGCTTTATTACAGAGGCATGATATATGACGCCGAGAAAAAACTCACAGAAGCCATCACAGATTTCAAAAAAGTTCTGGAACTAAATTCAACTGACTTTTTGATTTTAAATTACATGATTGCGGCAGACTATGATACACTTGAGAAATATAAAGAAGCATATGAATACTACGGAATTTTTGTAAATTCAACCGCCCCTGACGATGAATATAAACAATATGCAAAAACCCGCATGGAAGAATTAAAACCGTATGTCAAATAACGCTAAAGCCCAAACCCTTATCCAGAGCAGAGTATCACTTGCCCCGATGGCAGGGATAACCGATTATGTATTGAGAAGCCTTGTGCGAAGATATTCAAAATCCTGCCTTCTTACAACTGAGATGATAAGTTCAGAATTTCTCGCACAGGTGAAAGGCGGGGATATTATAAAACGTGACAGCAATCATTCACCTATATCATATCAAATTAGCGGTCACAAACCACATTTGATGAAAGCTGCCGCTGAATATCTTTCGCCGGTTGCAGATATGATTGACATTAATATGGGGTGCCCTGTAAATAAAGTTGTAAAAGGTCAGGACGGCTGCGCTCTTATGCGAAATCCGTCACTTGCCGCAGACCTTGTGAAAGCGGTAAAAGACGGAACGGATAAACCGGTCAGTGTAAAATTCCGACTCGGGTATACGTTTGACGAACTTAATTTTGTAGAATTCGGGCAAAAAATGCAGGAAGCCGGCGCTGAATTTATCACAATCCACGGCAGAACCCGCTCTCAACTGTATTCAGGCACAGCGGACTGGAAAAGCATAAGAAAATTAAAGGAAAACGTAGATATTCCGGTTTTTGCAAACGGTGATGTTACCTCAATTGAAACCGCAGAAGAATGCCTTAAAGAGTCAGGCGCCGACGGAGTTGCCATAGGCCGCGGAGTCATGGGAGATCCGACACTTTTATATAGAATTGAACACTATCTGCATACAGGAGAAAAACTACCTCTTCCGTCTTTAGAAGAAAGAATTTCAATGCTAAAAACCCACCTTGATGAAGAAATTAAACTTCGCGGAGAAAATATCGGGATAAAATTCTGCCGTAAATTCTATCCCTACTATATTGCAGGCATAAAGAATGCCGCGAAAATTCGCAGCATTCTTGTTACTGAAGATAATTACGACAATATAATAAAAACTCTGGATTTACTTTTTGCGTAATTTTGAACTTACAAGACTGTAAAATTCTTTTGCCGCAGCCTGAGATTGAAATGCACGCTTCGGCACTATGAGAGCGGAGGTTTCCGCAACATAGATTAAAAATGATTTTTCAGTTTCATAAATATCAATCATGTCAGACCATTTATAAACATATGAAGTACCTTTCCCGCTGCAGGATAACCCGTCAGCCTGCGGCGCAACTTCAATATCAAGAGAGGTCTTCTTTAATCCTTCATAAATTTTACTGGATTCAGCATGAAAAATGTCGTTTTTTGATACAAACCAGGCAATAAAAAATATAACAGCCCATATACTGAAAACCGGAAGATTCATTTGCCAGAAATGATCGGCAACTCCTTCAAATAAGAGTGATGAAAAATCCGATTGCAGAAGTTCAGCAAAAGACATTGAATACTGTCCACCGACATATTCAAATGCTTTTAGAAAAAATCTTATCTCCATAATAAGGCTAAAAATCAACATTAAAACAAAAATTATGATTAAAGGTATAAAAATTTTAAATCTGTATTTTTTTAAGCGGGGAATTGTTCTTTGATATTTAACGTAGTCCCTGCAATCTTCGATTGTTATTGTGTAATTAATCTTATCCATACAAGTACTCCTCTTATTTTCCTACTTGATTTCTACCGTTATTTTTTGCATTATACAAGCGTTTGTCCGCTGAGTCAATAATTTCTGAAGCAGATTGCCCGTCATACGGGAATGTTGCTACTCCAAGGCTAATTGTGACAGATGTTTCTCTGTCATTACCAAGTTTAAATTTTTTATCAGAAACTCTCTGACAGATTTTTTCGGCAGTTGAATACGCTACATCTTTACCTGTATTAGGTAAAATTATACTCATCTCCTCCCCGCCGTATCTGCAGACTATATCCGTCGCACGAACATTACGTTTTAGAGTCTGCGCGACCTGTCTTAACACAGCGTCGCCTGCCTGGTGACCAAATGTATCGTTAAATTTTTTGAAAAAGTCAATATCCAGAATTATCATGGAAAATTCAGTTTCATACCGCTTTGAATTTTCAATCTGGCGTTTCATTTGTTCCTGAAAATATCTGTGGTTATAAAGTTCTGTAAGTCCGTCGGTTGTCGCAAGCTTATACTGCTGCTCAAAGTCCCGCGACTTAATAAAATATTTTACTATAAGTGCTGATATAAATGCCACAATTGCCAGTATCAGCGGATAAACAAGCTCTATCCATACATTAAAAAATTTCATTGCATAATAGGATGAAAGAACATAAATAAGATAAATTGACAATGAAGCAAGAGAAGCAACAAAGGCGGATGAGACCTTCATTACAATTATACCGGTTATAACAGCAAGAAGAACACCGGCCGCAACCGTAAATACTTTATCAGCTTTTTTAATAAAATTATTATCAATAATATTATTCACATAAGTTGCCTGAACCTCAACGCCCGGATAAATTCGGCTCACCGGAACCGTCTTTATATCAAAAAGGCTGGAAGCTGTTGTTCCAAAATAAACAATTTTATCTTTAAAATTATACCCTTCATCCGGAAGTTCCCCGTTAACAATCTTTATAAGTCTGTAAATCGGAATATGCTCATAACTTGCCGTCGGCCCGTACCAGTTCAAAATGGCATTACCGTTGTTATCAACATAAATTTTTCGTTTACCCAGAAGCAGGTTGGAATTTTTGTCAATAACAAAATCTTTAACATCAAGATTTTCTTTGGCATTAAGGTATTGAAGCCCTACTTTTAAGCCTAACTGCGGATAAAATTTATCCTGATATTTAACAAAAAGCGGCATTCTCCTTAAGATACCGTCTTCTGCTCTTGAGACATTAATCATACCGATGTTAGATGTTGAATCAAGAATACCCGGCAAAATCGGACGGCAATTTGTATATGTATGACCGTCAAGGTTTATATCTGACGAATTATTAATCAGATTCACAGAGAGTTTTTCCGGCAGCATTGGCGGAGTTCTTAAATCTTTTGACTGGTTATCCAGATTCATCGCAGTGAAGAGATTGTCGTATTTTTTAAACGAATCAACCAGCATCTCATCTGCTTTAGGGTTACTTTTCAGAGATTTGACAAACATTAAATCAAATGCAATACTCTGCGGTTTTTGCGATTCAATATAATCAACGAGTTTGGCATAGATGTCTCGTGAAAGAGGCCATTCGCCGTATTTATCAAGAATATATTCATAGCTTGCATCATCAACCGCGACAATTACAATGTCATTATTCACTGATTTTATTTTGTTATTAATCATTACATTTTGACGGAGATCAAAGGTTCTGTTTTCAATAACGTCAATAAATGCATTAAAATTCGCGCTGCGCACACTTATAAAAATGACTAAGCAAAACAAAAATAACCAGATAGTATATAAAATTTTCTTCAGCATAACAGAATTATCCCAAATCTATATTATCAGTATAGTTGATATTTGAAGATTTGGCAACAAAATTTTTAACAATAAATCTTTTTTCAAGAATAAAATTATTAAGCTTAAGAATTTCGGTTGAATAGGAGAGTTCATCCGGATTTTTTAGGTATCTCAAAAGACATTGTTCATGCAAATTCATATTATCTAAACCACCTGTAATAATACGCTCAACGGCAACAGTTTAATTATGTCAAAATGTATCTAATTAGACATCAACTTTTCATATAGTATTAAAGCTAAATTTTCATGCGAACAGATGATACAAATAAAATTTTTATAAAAATCATATCTTATCGTTTTGCAACAATCTATTGCACTTTTATATTTCTGTAGTATTATATTAGTAGTCGAATGTAAATTATTATCAAGTTTGGAATCTTGAGAAAAAGAAAGAGGTAAAACAATGAAACAAGGTATTCACCCTGATTATAAAAAAACAGTTATCAAATGTGTATGCGGCAACGAAATTGAAACAGGTTCAGTAGCAGATAACATCACTGTTGAAATCTGCAACAAATGCCACCCGTTCTACACAGGCCAGCAAAAAATTCTTGACTCTGAAGGCCGCGTAGAAAGATTCAACAAACGCTACGGCAACAAATAAATTTTTTACACTATACAAAAAAGACTAATGTTTTAAAAACATTAGTCTTTTTTGTGCGGGTATGTGATATCGTAAATTAGTCAGTTGGGCATACCTGCCTATTTCTAGAAAGGTTTTGATACTCACCCTCGTCCCTTGAGGGCGTTAACAAATTCCTAGAAAAGGGGGCGGGGGGGGGTGTCATTGCGAGCGATAGCGAAGCAATCCAGCCTTTTAACACGTTAAGAGTGAAAAGTGGAGTGACGAATTTTTTATTGAACATCTCACTCATCACTCCTCACACCTCACTTATCCAAAAGCTGGATTCTTTAGTGCTTCGCCCTCAGAATGACGTAAAAATCCTTTTAGCATATTAGTTGGGCAAGTATGTCCAACCGACAGCTTATTGTGTTAACAACAATCCTGACATTAAAATTCAATAGACATTAGTATTTTTTTGATAAATATGTGATATAATAAGAAAAAACTTGGAGGGTGGTATGGAAAATAATAATCAACCGGTTGTGAACCTAATTTCTAAACCTGATAACATGCTTAAAACTGTTTATACGGCATGCAGAACATGTTACAGCGCGGATTATCCGATAAATATTTATGACAGCACTGATGACAAAGAAAAAATGTTAAAGCTTATTGAACGGGTTATATCATCAGGTCATTATTCAACAATAGAACATATTCAGGTGAGCTTTGCAATAGCAAATGTGTCAAGAGCATGCACCCATCAGCTCGTCCGACACAGACACATGTCTTTTTCCCAAAAATCACAAAGATATGTAAAAGAAAAGGGGCAGTTTGATTACATAATTCCGCCTACAATTGAAAAGAATCCTGAATTGAAAGAAAAATTTATTTCATTTATGGGTGAAATATCAAAACAGTATCAGGAATTTATAGAGGCAGGAGTGCCGGCAGAAGATGCCAGATTTGTGCTTCCTAATGCGGCTGCAAGCTCTATGGTTGCCAGTTTGAATTTACGTGAAATGATACATCTTGCTAATTTACGTCTCTGTACACGCGCGCAATATGAAATCAGATTACTTGTTAAAAAGATGTGCGAAGAATTAATAAAAGAAGAACCCTGGTTAAAGCCATACCTTGTTCCGAAGTGCGAACGCCTCGGATATTGCGATGAGGATAAATCCTGCGGCAGAATGCCGGTAAAAGCAAATAAATAATTTATACATCAGTGCGGGAATCTTCCTTTTACCTGAAATATTATTTTTTCCTTAAGCATCTGTAAAAAATCCTATGTCCATGCTACAATTTGTGCATAAGATACCAACTTTGGAGAGGAAAAATTTATAATGCTTGATTTTTTATTAAAAATACTCGGCGATCCTAACGAAAAAAAGATTAAACATATGATGGGGATTGTTGATCATATAAATGCGCTTGAACCTCAGTTTGCGGCAATGACAGACGCGGAACTCCGCGCTAAAACCGACGAATTTAAAGAAATTCTTGCCAAACGCCCGACATCAAAAGATTTTAAAACTGATAGAAAACTGGAAAAAGAAGCGCTTGATAAAATCCTGCCGGAAGCTTTTGCAACTGTAAGAGAAGCAGGGAAAAGAGTCTTAAATATGCGCCACTTTGATGTCCAATTAATCGGCGGCTATTTTCTTCATAACGGACACATTGCAGAGATGAGAACAGGTGAAGGTAAAACTCTTGTAGCAACCCTTCCTGCATATTTAAATGCCTTAACCGGCAAAGGCGTCCATGTAATCACTGTTAACGATTACCTTGCCAAACGAGACAGCGAGTGGATGGGCAAGATTTATAAATTTCTAGGACTTTCAGTTGGGGTAATTCTTTCTGGCGGACGCTCTATGGAAGATTTTGCCGCAAAAAAAGCTGCGTATGACTGTGATATCACTTATGGTACAAACAACGAATTCGGGTTTGACTATTTGAGAGATAATATGGCGCAATCGCCTGACGCGCTTGTTCAAAGGCCTTATAATTACGCGATTATAGATGAAGTCGACAGTATTTTAATTGATGAAGCCAGAACCCCTCTTATTATTAGCGGACGGCTTGATAAATCAGCAGAACTCTATCAGCTTATGGCAAAAATAGCTCCGCAACTGGCTAAAGATAAAGATTACGAAGTCGACGAAAAGAACAAAAACGTAATTCTTACAGAAGATGGCATCGACCACGCTCAGGAATTATTACAGATTAAAGATTTATTTGATATTAATACACAATATGCACACCACCTTTTGCAGGCTTTAAAAGCAAAGGAACTCTTTATCCGCGATACTGATTACGTTGTCAGAAACGGCGAAATTATGATTGTTGATGAATTCACTGGCCGTCTTATGGAAGGCCGCCGCTGGTCTGACGGGCTTCATCAGGCAATTGAAGCAAAAGAAGGGGTCAAAATCCAGGACGAAACTCAAACTCTTGCAAGCATTACCTTCCAGAATTTATTCAGACTTTACCCGAAATTATCAGGTATGACAGGGACTGCAATGACGGAAGAAGCTGAATTCGGAAAGATTTATAACCTTGAAGTTACAACCATTCCGACAAACAAACCTGATATCAGAAAAAATTATCCGGACGTTATATATAAAACAGAAAAAGCAAAATTTAATGCGGTAGTAGAGGATATAATCGCCCAGCATAAAATCGGCAGACCTGTTCTTGTCGGGACAATCAGCATTGAAAAATCTGAATATGTATCTCATCTTTTGTCGCAGCGCGGCATTAAACATAATGTTTTGAACGCTAAACATCACGAAAAAGAAGCATACATAATTGCTCAGGCAGGACGAGTCGGAGCAGTCACGATTGCAACGAACATGGCCGGCCGCGGAACTGATATTCTCTTAGGCGGCAACGCTGAATATATGGCAAAAGAAGAACTTGAAAAACGCGGTATCACGTCTGAAAGCGATCCTAAATACGAAGAGACCAAAAATCAGGCTATGGCTTATGCTAAAAAAATTACTGAAGCAGAGCACGCGAAAGTTGTCGAGGCAGGCGGTCTTCACGTAATCGGGACTGAACGCCACGAATCACGCCGTATTGATAACCAGTTAAGAGGTCGTGCCGCACGTCAGGGTGATCCGGGATCTACCAGATTTTTCCTATCCCTTGAGGATAACTTAATGAGAATTTTCGGCGGGGACAAAATTACAAGCCTTATGAATGCATTGAATGTTGAAGAGGATATTGCAATTGAACACCCGCTTATCACAAGACAAATCCAGTCGGCTCAAAAGAAAGTGGAAACTTACCACTTTGATATAAGAAAAAGTGTCCTGGAATACGATGACGTTATGAATATTCAGCGTGAAAAATTCTACGCGCAGCGCCGCAAAGTTCTTTTCGGTCACAATCTCAGTGAAGATATTTACTATATGATTGAAAAAGAAATAGATAGGCTCCTAAAATCCTATATTGCACCTGAACAAAATCCTGAAGAATATATTTTTGAAGATTTGCAGACGATGATTCGCGAACTTCATTCCATTATTCCGCAATTATCAGGAGTATCGGTATCGGATGTTCAGGGTTTAAGATTTGAGGCAATTTACGACAAACTTAAATCGCTTGCAATTGAAGCATACAGAAACCACGAAGAAGAAGTTATCAATTTCTATAATGAAGTTGTGGAAAAATACGATTCTAATTTTGTGCCGCAGGAACCTTTTAGTGACGACAATGTAATAAGGAACCTTGAAAAAGATATCCTGCTGCGGGTTGTAGATAACAAGTGGATTGACCACCTTCATAATATAGATATGCTGAGAGAAGGTATCGGATTGCGTGCTTACGGGCAGAAAGACCCGCTTATCGAATACAAACGCGAAGCGTATGACTTATTTAATAAGATGATGTTTGAAATACAAGGCGATACTGTTAAGCACTTATTCAGGACGAAATTTGGCATACAGGTAGTCGGGCCTGACGAGGGACTTGTATAGAAAAATACCCTTTTATTTTTCATTCAAAAAAGCAACAAAAAAATGTCCTCCACGAGAAAAAGAGCGCAAAAGTATTTTTTAAACTTCAAACAAATATACAAAGAGGCTGCCCGTTACGGTAAGAGGAAGCAGAGCTGATTATTATGCATAAAGCGTTATGCGCTCATTACCTTCTTAAATTTGCTGCACCTTTTAGATAAACAAACTCCGGCACAAATGTATCTCCGCAATTGAGCACTATTAAGACTCTAAGACACATTTTTAGAGAATCCGGAACACCAAGCTCGTGGAAACACATCATAGCAACATTCTCAAAACCGCAGTGTAATCTGGCATACTTTGCAGGGAACGCCGCATTTAAATCATCAGTCAGTGTAAATATAACATGCGATATACTGTTAACCTCAATACTATTAACTTTTATCATCTCTGACAAAAGTTCTATAGTTGCCTCTTTTATAGAATCCGGCGTATTAGATGTTACTGTAATTGCGCCTCTTATACCTTTTGTTCCCATAAACTACCTGTTTTTTAACCCGTTATACCAGTCACGTGCATTCATTTCGCCTTTGCCTTCAGGCTTAATCTTCATCAAAAGAATACAATCCTTGCCGCAGCCGACTTTTATTCCGTCATGCGTTACGCCAACAAATTCTCCCGGATTTCCGCATCCTTCAACTACTTTTGTTTGAAGCACTTTTATAAGCTTACCCTGATAAATAAAATGCGCCGACGGGCTTTTATAAATTCCGCGCACAAGATTATGTATATCACGCGCAGATTTGGACCACTCTATAGCGGTTTCTTCTTTAGTTAACTTATTTGCCATACAAACGCCATCCTCACACTGCGGAACAGGTTTGATAGAACCGTCTGCCAGCCCGAGAAGAGTTTTCTCAATAAGCACCGGTGAAAGTTCACTTATTGTATTAAATAACTCTTCACAGTTCATATCATCAGAAATCTTTATAACTTCTTTCAAACAAACATCCCCGCAATCAAGCCCGAGCTCCGTTACCATTGTACAAATACCGGTTTCTTTATCCCCGTTTATAATTGCACGCTGTATAGGGTTTGCGCCGCGGTATTTTGGCAGCAGAGAGGCATGCAGGTTAATAGTCTCAAATTTCGGAATATCAAGAACCTCCTGAGATAAAATCTGTCCGAAAGCAAAAGTTACAAAGAAATCCGGCTTAAGTTTTTTAAGTTCATCCTGAATTTCCGGTTCTTTACGTATAGATTTCGGTTGAAAAACAGGCAGATTATGTTCAAGCGCAAATTGTTTTATAACAGACATAGACATCTTATGTCCCCGTCCTGCCGGTTTATCCGGCTGGGTTACGACTCCGGCGACCTCAATCTTATTTGAATTATAAAGGTATTCCAGCGATTTTAAAGCAATCGCCGGTGTCCCGAAAAAAACAACTCTAATCATTATTTAATTCTGCCTCTAACTCAGGTTCATCCAGTAATTTATCTTCTTCAACCGGCGGAAGATTATGTTTTTTAAGAATTTCATCAGCCTTGAAACGATTTACACAATGATCAATAAACAAAATTCCGTCAAGGTGGTCATATTCATGCTGAATTGCACGGGCAAGAAGGCTTCCGTCTGTTGCGTCGAGGATAAAAGTTCTTCCGTTTATGTCCTGTGCTTTGACTTTTACATTCTTATATCTTCTGACAGGCGTATACGCCTCAGGAAAACTCAAGCACCCTTCTTCTTCTACAACTGCCCCTGATTTTTTAATAATTTTAGGGTTAATAAAAACAAGCGGCTTCATCGGGTTATCTTTAGTGGACGCGTCAATAACGTAAACTCTTAAATTTACGCCAATCTGAGGAGCTGCTAAGCCTACACCGTTAAAGGTATACATAGTATCAAACAAATCCTGAACCAGATCCGCAATTTTTCTGGATACTTTATGAACTTCTTTGGAAGGCTCTCTTAGGGAAGGCTCCCCGTATTTTAAAATTTTCTTAATAGCCATTCTTTACCTCACTATATTAAAAATTATACACTAAAGCATTTTAAACGTAAAGATTTTTTAATAAAAGGCAATGAATGCATTAGTATATACTTTATATATACAGGAGTAACTATGACCACAGGCATTAATAAAATAAATTTTATACAACAAACCAATTCGCAGATACAATTCAGGCAAATGCAAAAGAGTTCAGGCTCCGAATCAATATTTGATATGGAAAAAGCAGCCAGAACTAAAGGCAGCGAAAAAACGCCGGATTACTCAGGTGCTGATGCTAAAAGTGCAACCATAATGGAAAAAATTGAACAAACAAAATCTTTAAAGGAAGCAAAAATAATAATTGACAAATTAATTCAGGGAGACACGCATGACGGAGTTAAGACAATAGCAAACAATTTAACTGAAAAATACGGGGAACTCACTACAGAAAGGGGAGATATCCTTGCAAAATTGATAGAGTACTCCATAAGCGGCATGCCACCTGAAGAACTTGAAAGTAAACTTGATGAGTTACTTTCAAAAGCAAGTCAACTTGTCAATAAAGTTACAACCTTCTTTTCAAACACCCTACAGGCAGAGAAGTTAAATGAAGGTGTCAAAAAATATATAGAAGACGGGGGGGATCCCGATAAAATAGACTTAGAAAAATTTAATGAATCTATGATGCCAAACAGCGACATTGATTCAATAGCAAACGGTTCACAAAATGGTAATTCAGCCGGCACAGCAGCAGGAGATGCTCAAGAAAATCAGGGAAACCCAAAAGCCGGACTCACGAAATTCTTTCAACAAGACAGCAGCACACCAACACAAAACACAGATAATACTCAGACAAATCCGCAAACTGCAAACATGACAAATCCCTTTGAGAGTAACGAACAGAAAAATAAATTTAAATTCGGATTTTTCGGATTAAATAACGCCTAGAAACTTATGCACCTGCGGAATCAAACGAGTATTTTTATATAATTTATAAAATTTTTCAAAAACATCATCGCGTTTTTTTGTTGAAACTGCAAATTCATTCCCTTTCATTTCAGGCTGCAAAATAAGCAGGCATCCGGCAGATTTTACAATATCCACAGCGTCATTTATTTCTTTGTCGGTTATTCCCTCATTAAAAACAATCTTTGCAAAAATCTCTTTCCGCTTGCCTATTTCAAAAAATCGCCGGCATATCTCAATATCCATAAGCATTCCGGTTGAACTTTCAAGTTTAATATCAGCAGAAACAACATCGACTAAATCAATAATTTTTTCTAAGTTATCCGGTAATGTTCCGTTTGTCTCAAGATAAACCTTGTGTCCGCTTTTTTTTAAGAGAGGCAAAAAATCATAAAGGAACTCAATTGATACAAGAGGTTCGCCTCCGGTCAAAGAAACAGTAAGATTTTCTCCAAGGGAATTGATTTCTTTAATAAGCTGCTCCGGCGTATAATCTTTTGATTTTTCTGGAACGAAATCCGTATCACAATAGCTGCAATGAAGATTGCAGCCGCAAAAACGAACGAATACCTGTTTTTGCCCGACATACGGGCCTTCCCCTTGAATTGATGTAAAAATTTCTCTTATTTTAGTCATGGAATAAATTTTCTCTGATATTACTGTTTGATAACTTTTTCAACTTCTCATACAGTCTTATTTCATCTTCTGAAAGACTTTTTGGAATTTGAATTTCAACAGTAATAATCATATCACCAAATTTTCCGTTTGTCTTTATTCCTTCACCTGAAAGCCTGAATTTCTGTCCTGAAAGTGTGTTTTTAGGAAGAGTGAACACAATATGACCGTCAAATACCGGCACCGGGATTTTCCCGCCAAGAACAGCTTCAAACGGAGTTATCGGAAGCCTGTATAAAACATCAGCACCTTCTATTGTTACATTTGAATTAGGAGTAATTTTTACTGTTAAATACAGATTGCCGTTTTCCCCGCCGTAAAATCCCGGATTACCTTCACCGGGGATACGAAGTTTCGTTCCGCTTTTTATATTAGCCGGAATAATAACTTTCAATTTTTTGTACTGGGTATATTCACCCGTCCCATGGCACACACTACACTTTGCACCGTTAATAAACCTTCTGCCCTCGCAATTCGGACAGAGTTCCTTGTGCATCACGTTAATAACACGGGACGTTCCCCTTACTGCATCCTGCAGTGTAATTGTCACTTCTGCATATATATCCGCACCTTTTTTCGGGATTTTTTTATTCTTCTTTTCTTTTGCTATGCCTTCAAGTATATCATTTATAGCAGATTTAAAATCATTTTTCCTAAAAGCTTCTTTCTCTTCTTCAAAAGAAGGACGGGTTGCTCTATTTTGTGCTGTTTCTTCTTTTTCTTCCGGTTCCTTTTGCCCGGAAGTTTTTTTATATTCGTTTTTAGCGCCCTCTGATTTAACTTTCTGTTTAGAAGTTTTATAAAACCCGTTCAGAAGGTCATATTCTCTGCGTTTCTTTTCATCGGAAAGCACTTCATAAGCTTCTGTAATATCCTTAAACTTTTCAACACTGCCTGATTCTTTGTTAACATCAGGATGGAATTTACGCGCAAGTTTTCTATAGGCGGATTTAACCTCCTGTGCGTCGCTGTCGGGTGTTACGCCCAAAATTGCATAGTAATTTTTTCGAACTCCAATGACCATACTCTTTTATTAATGATTTTTATAAAAAAATCAACGTATAAAAGATTAATTACAGATGTCTGTACGATACTTTTTGTTTTTAAAATCAATCACATCAATATTTTCGTATAATTTTTCTTTAGCAGAAGTTAATGTAGCGGCAGTTGCAGTTACCACAAGCGTTCTGCCCTTATTTGTAAGCCATTCCAAATATTCATTCCTTCCGGTTGCAAAATGATTAACATTAATGCAATCATCCATCAAATCAAGCCCCTTGATTTCATTTCCATCCTCTCTTGAGGATAAAACACAAGAAACTGATGCGCCATTTGAATGAATAATTTCAAAATAATCATCTGCAAAAGAACCGACCGCACAGGCTTCAAACAGAGTCAGCCAGTTATCCGCAACGGAATTCAAAACACAAGCAGCATCATAATCTTTTAAAAATGGAATAAAGCCCGTAACAGAATAATTATCCTCACCTTTGAGAACACATTCAACGCCAAGAATACCGAGATAAGGAGTTCCTCTCTTTTCCAGCGACTGCAGAATATTAAACACAACATCATTCATAATTGAATGAATAACATTTTCTGATACCTTATAATCAGGCGCAAATGCGCCGATACCAGATGTATAAAGTCCGCCGTTACCGTTTTCAAGAAATTTATAATCAGCAACAACGGAAAGAGGAAGAGCCTGATAGCCGTCAGTAATTATATAAAGAGTGAATTCATGACCGTTATGAAAATCTTCAATAACGACTTTTTTCTCATCACTTAAAAACAAATCTTCAACACATCTTTTAGCAAGGTCTACATTGCCGGCAACTGCCTTAACGCAAGTATCAGAATCTTCATCTGAGGAAATAAGAATCGGGTACTGCGAATTTTTTACATAATCCATTGCGAGCTGCTGTTTTTCAAAAATCCCGAATTTAGGAGTTGGAATATGCAGTTTATACATGAATTTTTTAGCAGCAGAACGGCTGAGCGCAAACACAGAGGCTGCAGCGGCAGGCGCAAATACCAGCTGGGAATTTGCCTGAAATAAATCAGCTATATCTGATTTTATAGCATCTTTTGAAGAAACGATTGTTAAATCAATTTCATTTTTAAGCGCAAATTCCAGTATTTCCTGCGGTCTATCTTCTCTGATATCAACGCATTCACAAAATTCCTTCATTGCGGCATTTCCGGGTAATACATAGATTTTTTCAACGTTATCGTAAGCTGAAAGTTTCTGCGCAAGAGCATGCTCCTTTGCTGAATGCCCTATTATAAGTATTTTTTTATTCTTCTTATCCATAAGAAAATAATATCATAAACTAAAACTTACATAAATAAGAGGATGTTTGTAAAGAAAATTTAAGTTTAAATATAATAAAATAATGACAAAACTGTAATAATTCTTATAAATAAGAATGTAGTAAGTGAGGTAATGTAATGGCAGATTTAGTAAGTATTTTACAGAAGGTATTTGTTCCGGCGCCAATGCAGACAACTGTTCCGGTGAGAGGAACGTCAACAAATCCTTTCGGGAACAATCCTTTCGTTAATTATAACGGGAATACCTACAACAGTGCCACTTATGCAAAAAACAGACCTGTCCGCGGTGGATATTTTGCGGGCTATTACAACGGGAAACAAAACATAGTCGGCAGAAGATTGTTTATTGAAGTGTAGAAATATAACGTGTTATCAGCGTAAAAAACCTTAACAAATACTATTTTATAAGAACTTTTATATTAGAATTAAATAAGGTTATTTTAGATATTAATGGAGAATGGATAATGAAAAAAGCGTTGATAACAGGGATTACAGGTCAAGATGGTTCATATTTAGCAGAACTGTTATTAGAAAAAGGATATGAAGTTCACGGGATGAAAAGACGTGCTTCATCATTCAATTCTTCAAGAATTGATCACCTGTATCAGGATATTCATAATACTGAATCTAAATTCAAGCTCCACTATGGAGACTTAACTGACAGCTCAAATATTATCAGGCTTATTCAGGAAATTCAGCCGGATGAAGTTTATAACCTTGCGGCGCAGTCTCATGTTAAAGTATCCTTTGATTGTCCTGAATATACAGCGAATGCCGACGGACTCGGAACTTTAAGAATTCTTGAAGCTATTAGAATATTAGGGTTAGAGAAGAAAACTAAATTCTATCAGGCATCAACCTCTGAACTTTACGGGCTTGTTCAGGAAACTCCGCAAAAAGAAACAACCCCTTTCTATCCGCGCTCCCCTTATGCCTGCGCTAAACTCTATGCATACTGGATTACGGTAAACTACCGCGAAGGCTATAATATATTTGCTTCTAACGGTATTTTATTCAATCACGAATCCCCTCGCCGCGGCGAAACCTTCGTTACAAGAAAAATTACACGCGCAGCTGTAAGAATTAAACTCGGGATTGAAGATAAATTATACCTCGGAAATCTTTCCTCTAAACGTGACTGGGGACATGCAAAAGATTATGTTGAAGGTATGTGGAGAATTTTGCAGCAGGATAAACCGAAAGATTATGTTCTCGCAACCGGCGTCACAACCACTATCAGAGATTTCTGCAAAATGACATTCGCGGAACTCGGTATGGATATTGAATTCAAAGGCGAAGGCGTTAATGAAGTCGGTATTGATAAAGAAACAGGAAAAGTTATTATCGAAGTCGACCCGAGATATTTCAGACCGACAGAAGTTGACCTGCTCCTCGGAGATTCTTCTAAAGCAAGACGTGAACTCGGATGGATTCCGAAATACAACCTTCAGGCTCTTGTAAAAGAAATGGTCAGAGAAGACCTCGCAGAAGCTGAAAAAGAAAATGTGTTGAGAAAAGAAGGCTACGAAATTCTTGTTCCGCAGGAAGTGTAGATGAAAAAACTCCTTTTTATCGGGCACGAATTCCATAAAACAACCAAATCTTCTTATTTTATGCAGGAATTACTTGCAGAAAAATACGAGATTGAATCCTTCTACATTGACCCTTACAAAATTACTGATACGGATTTTGCACAAATTTCAGGTAAGACTTTTGATATTCTTGTTCTGTGGCAGGTAATGCCATCTTTAATGGAACTGGAAAAATATATTAAATTTAAGACTTGTGCATTTTTCCCGATGTATGACCACACAAAAACCCTCAACAGCCCATTGTGGAATGAATACAAAAATTGCAACATCATAAATTTTTCAAAAGCTTTTCACAAAACCTGCAAAGAAGGCGGGCTGTCGTCTTACTATATTCAATATTTTCCAAAACCTGCAGATATATTAGATGAAGGGGATGAAAAATCAATCTTCTTCTGGCAGAGAAGCGACAAAATTACAACAAAAACACTCGAAAAAGTAATTGATATAAAAAAAATAGATAAACTGTATCTTCATAAAAATACTGACCCGAAAAACAAATTCATCCCTCCTTCAAAAAATCTGGAGAGTAAAGTCGTTTATTCTTCCTGGTTTGATACAAAAGACGAGATGCAAAAATATATTCAAAAATCCGCACTTTATTTTGCACCGCGCCGTTACGAAGGTATCGGGATGAGTTTTCTGGAAGCCATGGCTGCGGGCAGATGCGTTATTGCACCTGATTATCCGACAATGAATGAATATATTAAAAACCGAGAAACTGGGTTTCTTTATGACTACAAAAGGCCAGAACTGCTTACGCTTTCAAATATCCGAAAAATTCAAAAAAATACGTCTGAATATATAAAACAAGGTTACGAAAAATGGGAAAAGGAGAAATATAAAATTTTTGAATATATTGAATCTGAACCCGTAACCGACACTGACCTTTTAAACAAACATATTTTCATACGCAATGAAAACATATTGTTATTAGGATTTCTACCGGCAAGAATTAAAGAAACACATGATGAAATAAATTATAAAATATTTAATTTAATTCCTATAAAAAAATACAAATAATTGTGCTAGTGCGCAAAAGGCACCAGTCTGTTACCTTTATTAATTTTATTTTATATGTTCATTTCTTTCTCTTTTATTGCGATTAAAAGAGAAAGAAACGAACCAAAGAAAGAGAAAA
>CALUTK010000035.1 GCA_944323675.1 Candidatus Gastranaerophilales bacterium
AGACAAAAACCGCAGCGGTTAGCACAGCCTCTTGCAACTTCTAAGATAAAAGTATTTTTAAAGAAGGCTCTTTCACTTATAATCGGAGTATAAATGCACTCCTCAAGCCTTTTGGTGAGTTTTTTAACTTTTAGCGGCTTTTGAGAAGGTATATATATACCTTCCAGATTATTAAGTATATCAAGCAGCTCTGACTTTGATTTTTCTTTATTATCCTTGCAGATATTTACAACTTGTAGATTTATATCCTCACCGTCGCCTATTACAAAAAAATCAAAGAAATCAGAATACGGTGCAGGGTTTGCAGTGACAACAGGGCCTCCGGCAAAGATTAAAGGAAAGTTTTCTCCTCGTTCACAAGCCTTTAGCGGAATATGATACTTTTCAAGCATTGAAAATATCGTCAGAAAATCAGTATCAAACGTAAAAGAAAATCCGATAAGCCCCAATTCTTCAACTCTTTTGTGAGGTACGGCTGTATCAGTACAAATATATTCAATATTTACGTCCTCAATTTCATCAATACTCTTAAACATCCATAAAAAACCTAGTGAGGAAAGCGCAAATGATTCCGGCCCCGGAAACGCCATCCACATTGAAAAATCAGCATTTTTATTTCTGTTTGGCGAATATAGATAAACATCAGTTGTCTGCATTAACAGTTTCCTCTGCAAGATTAGAATTTTCATTAATCGGAGCAAGATACAACTCATCAATAAGCACACAGACAGTTGCCGCTATTGCCGGAGAGAGAATTACGCCCCAGAATCCTAAAAACTGTTCTGCCAGAAATAAGGCAAGAAATATCATCAACGGATGCAGCTGCATAAATTTCCCGAACAGAATTGGTCTTACTATATAATTTGACAACTGCTGTACAAGAAGGAATCCGACAAGGATTAATATTATTTTGACAAGTCCGAGCGGATAAGCAATCAAAAGAATTACGCCGAGAGCAATTGTCGGGCCTAAAAGAGGTATAATATCCAGAATACCCGTGATTAAGCCTAAAAGAAGCGCATAATCTACGCCGAGAAGAATAAGTACAATCATCATCATAATGCCGACAGAAAGCATTGATAAAAGCTGTGCTCTTACATATCCGCCGACTTTATTGCTTATATTAGTTAAAATTTCTGAGGCTTTTTTCTTGAGGTCTTCCGGAAAAAACTCTATAAATTTTTCTTTTAAATACTCCTTATCAGCCAGCAGGTAATAGATTATCATAGTCAATGCGACAATAATAACCGCAACCTGAAATATTCCAAGAGTAAAAGACCATGAGTGGTTTACAATATTTTGGGCAACGTTAGGGGAAGCACCGACTACGTTATCCATAGAAACAAGGTCAGATAATTTATGCCCGAAAATACTTAATGTAGAAAGATAATTTATAACAAAAGACAATTTTCCCGGCAGATAGACAAGGAATGTCCTTATTTCTTTGTACGCAATAAGCATAATAGGTATAAACAGAGCAAAAACAGCCGCAGTACAAACAGATACGGCGACAGCAGACGCAGCGCTTCTTGATAATTTCCCTTGCAGTTTCGCAACATAAGGGTTAAGTGCGCACGCTATCACATATGCCGCGAAAAATAACAGTGCTATTCCCGTAATTTTGGGCATAATATATATAAGGAATACCACAAGTATAAGAAAAATTATATTCTTTAGCGTCAAATATTGTTTTAACATTATCCCTCCTTATCCACATCAATTTTATAGAAAACATTGACGACATGCAATCAGTAATTTCTCTTAACCATATGTAAAGAAATATTAAGTATAAAATTAAAAAAAAGGCAATATTTATAACGTTATATACTTTATATATTTAAGAGAAAATAAACACGAAGGACTCAACACATGGGTATACTTACCGCTGGATTTTTAAAGATGTATACAAAGAAGCTGCAACTGCAATTGCAGAACCAGCTGACGCGTGTTACACTCCAGCATAACAAAATCCAAAAGCAAATAGCAAACCAGGAGCGAATGGTTAACCAGTGTGAGCAGCGGCAGAATTCAATATTTAATGCCGGCTTACAAATGGCAAACTGGAATGCTTACAATACAGCCTTTGCTGTTGATCCAACGACAGGTCAATCAACTATTGATGCAAATGATGCAAATGCAATGCAGGCGGCAAGCAGTCAATATCAAATGATGCAGCAGAAAAATGCTGTTCTTGCTCAGCAGGCAAAGCTCTTCCAGGAGAATGTATTTGAACAATTCAGGACAGCTCAATTGGAACCGCTGCATCAACTGGAAGAAAGCTTAGCTATGGAAAAGGCAAGTCTCGAAACACGACTGGCAACTATAAAAGAACAGTACGATGCAGCAAAACAAATGGAAAAAGATTCAATAAAAGATGTCACCCCGGATTACACGGGACAGGGTTAATAAATAAAAAGGTTCGGCCTCCGCCGGACCTTTTTTATACTTCATGAATATTTATTGCGCTATAGGGACAGCATATTGCAGCATCAAGGCAGCTTTCCTCATTTCCGCAGACTTTACTCTGATCTGCAATTGCATAACTTCCCATCATATCGAACACTTCAGGACTGACTGTAGCACAAATACCGCAGCCGACACACCTATCAGATACGCTTACAAACATAATTAACCACCTATAATTTAATACACATAATATAAGTATTAATTATATTTTTGCAATTTCATTGCCTGAAAGTTTAATCATCCTGTTTAAGAACGACCGCTCCATTTTTTTCAACAGGCAGCGTAATAATATCCGCCTTTAAATTAAGGTCATTCCAAACATCTTTTACAACAGCCTTTATTTTATCCAGATTATTTTTCTCTGAAATTATAAGAATAGCCGGCCCTGCTCCGCTTAATACGCAGCCTAAAACATTCTCCTCGTGTTTAAGACGTTCTGCGATTTTTTCTAGCCCCGGAACAAGCTTCATTCTGTATGGCTGATGAAGTCTATCTTTCAGCGCTAATTTCATTAATTTTGAATCTTTTGTATGAATAGCGTGTACAAACATTCCCATTCTTTGAGCATTATAGACAGCATCATGCATCGGTACTTCTTTTGGAAGGACTGATCTTGATATATCAGTTGCAAGCTCATATTCAGGAATGCACACAGTCAAAGTCCACTCATCAGGCCATTCAAGTTTTCTATAAACAATACTGCCGTCATCTTCGCTTGACGTTAGAGTCAAACCTCCAACAATTGCAGGGGTTACGTTATCAGGGTGACCTTCAACTTCAGTTGCAATTGAAAGCAGAGCAGCCTCGTCCGCAGGTCTGCCGAGTAATTCATTTGCTGCAATAAGTCCCCCGACTATTACGGATGCACTGCTCCCTAAGCCTCTTGCAATCGGAATTTGTGTATGTATTGTTATTTTCAATTCGCTCGGAGTCTGCCCGATTGAATTGTATAGAAGTTCAACAGCCTTATAAATTATGCTGTTTTCATCCATCGGTATATGTTCAAGTGACAATTCGTCAGTTGTCTCATTTTCAGACATAACGTTAATCTGAACGCCGGTTCCCGGTAAAACTGTTTCTTCTATAGTAATTGTATTATATATTGGCAGCGCCATACCCATACAATCAAATCCAGGGCCTATATTTGCCGTAGTAGCAGGTACTTTTACTGTAACTTTCATATCTTCCTCATTACTTTACTGATACATTCTATCACAAACAAAAAAATTTATAAAAAACTCCAAATATTTATCGAGACCTTTTCGTGAGAGGCTGTAATCAGCGCGTATTGGGTGGTAAAAATACTGAAATACAGCGTTATTCCGGGGCTGGACACCTGATGCCGCTAAAGCAGCTTAACATACTTGAACCCGTTCTAAACAGCAGTATAATATATTTATGTATGAATTCTACCCGTATTTCACAAACGACGGCTCAGTAGGCCTGTATTCAGAAAAAGATAACGACATCTATCACTCCACCTACGGTGCACTCTCGGAAGCATATGAAAAATTTATTCAGCCTGCTGACTTTGAAAAATTTTTTCAAAATAATTCTGAGATAAAAATTCTGGATATCTGTTTTGGAATCGGATACAACTCAAAAAGTTTTATAAATAATTTTATCAAAAACTTATATAACGCAACGATAGATACAAATAATATTTCTACCGTGAGTTGTAACGATCAGATATATACAGATAACACTTATTGTAGAAATCCACAACTCAACCTTAAGGATTATAAAAATTTAGAAAATTTTAAAATTTACATTAAAGCAATTGACACTGATAAAATTTTAGCATTTCTTTCTCCATTTATAATTTGCAATAAAAAAAAGCTGCCAAAAAATTATAAACTGCCGTTTAAAAATGAAAAAATCGAAAAAATGCTCAACAAATCGCCGGAAAAAATATATGAATTTTTTGAAGGCGTAAATTTGATATTTTTAGAAAAAATATGCGAAAAGAATCCGGATATATTTAAAAATGAGGAAATCGAACGGATTTTGTGTGACAAAAAGTACCGTGAATATTTTGACCCCTCTATTTGCCGTTTATTTAAATTAGATAAATTTTCAAGGTGTTCTTATACCCTTTTAAAGGGTTTTTCCACCTTCTTACATAATATATATTATCTGAACATATCAAAACGTTATAAAAAGCCGTTTAAACGCTTTAAATACAGCAACTTTATTTTTGACCTTAAGATTAACGACGCAAGAAAAGAACTGCTTGACGACAATAATGTATATAATTTTATGTTTCTTGACGCTTTTACCCCTGCCAAGTGCCCTGCGCTCTGGACTGTTGACTTTTTTAAGCTTCTTTTTAAGCATTTAAATGAAAACGGAATGGTTTTAACGTATTCAAATTCTGCGGCTATCAGAAATGCTTTTTTAAATGCAGGATTTTTTGTCGGTAAAATTTATAATCCGCAAATGAAGAAGTACACTGGCACAATTGCAGTAAAAAATAAATCACTTATAAAACATGAACTCTCAGAATACGATTTAGGGCTTTTAAAAACACGAGCCGGTATATTTTATCGTGACGAAAATTTAACCGACCTTAACGAGGCGATAATTGAGCGGCATAAAAAAGAAGTTGATGAATCAGATTTAATATCAAGTTCAAAATATATAAAATCGTTTAAAAATAATTTTGTTTTATAGAGATTGTTATTTGTATATAACTAAACGAGATAATATGTAAAGTAAAAATATTTTTGAATAATATTAAAGCACCTTATTATATAAACAAAGCGAACCAAAAATTTAGTTATTCTGAATTTATTTCAGTATCTTAAAATTTTTGAGTGAGCCTGTCCTTACGAAGTGCTGCATCTCAAAACATAGAGACCCTGAAACAAGTTCAGGGTGACAAATTAGATATTGCAAAGTGCAAAGTTGCATTATATTCCCTATATTAAAACTTGCCCTTATAAAAATATCTTTGTATAATATTATTTGCGTTTAATTTATATAGAGGGACTATCATGATTTATGATGTTGTAGTTGTCGGAGGAGGAACAGCCGGCTGTGCGGCGGCTTATACTGCAGGTATGCTTGGCTTAAAAACTCTTATTATCGAAAAAAAAATACACCTTGGCGGCACTATAACATCAGGACTAGTAATTCCGGTGATGAAATCCGGCAATAACCAGATTAATACTGAATTCAAAGAAGCTCTTACTGCCGAATTGCACTCCCTTGGCGGACAAACGACATATCACGACAATTCCGGCTGGTATAATCCCGAGCTTACAAAAATTGCTCTTGATAACCTTATGCGGAAAGCCAATGTGGAAGTGTTTTTTGATACCCATATTATTGGTGTGAAGGTTGAAGATAGTGAGATTAAGCGCATTAAAATTTCCAAAGAAATATTATACGTATCTACCGACGAGAGAGATATGGATGAGAAAAAGTTATCTGTATCTATCGGGGCGAGATACGTGATTGATGCAACAGGCAATTGCGAAATCGGAAAGATTTGCGACTGCAGATTTTTAGAAAAAGATAAAGAATTTCAGCCGGTTACGCTGAGATTTATGATGGGCGGAGTTGATTTAAAAAAATTTTCCGAATGGCTTATTAAGTATGATAAAGACAGGAATGTCACGACTTACGAAAATATAGACGGTGAGATACATCTTTCTACTGCTTATACGTGGGATAAGGACAAAAAATGGGCGCTGGAGCCGCTTTTTAATGATGCAGTTAAACAAGGTATCCTAAAACCTTATGATACGAACTATTTTCAGATATTTACAGTTCCGGGAATGCCTGATACCCTGGCTTTCAACTGTCCGCGAATTATTGATTACAACAACTCTCTTGAGGTAAAAAGTATCTCAAAGGCATTGCAGCTGGCGCGCCAGAACATATACAGGTACCTGATATTCTGCAGGAAATATTTCCCAGGATTTGAAAAAGCCTTTATATCAAATATAGCGGATATGCTCGGGGTAAGGGTTTCAAGGCGCATAAGAGGCAAGTATATTTACACAATAGAAGATTTAAAGGCCGGCAAAAAGTTTGAGCATCCGGTTGTAATCTCTGATTATCCGGTAGATGTACATTCAAATAAGAAAAACGGCTCGACTTTAAAAACCTATAATGAATATCAGCTTCCTCTTGAATGTCTTATGTCTGCTGATATCAAGAATCTTTTTGTTGCCGGGAGATGTTTATCAGCTGATTATATGTCTCAGGGTGCCTTAAGAGTTCAATCAAGCTGTTTTTCAATGGGAGAAGGGGTTGCAAAGCATATTAGGACGCTGATTCAATCTTAGACATAAGAATTTGAGCCGCATTTAAAAGCGGGTCGATTGTCGGCGAAAACGGCGGAGCATAGGTTAAATCGTTATTTACAAACTGCTCAACCGTGAGTTTTGCGAGAAGTGCCGTCGCAAGGGTGTTTATACGCTTATCGGCATCACCTGCACCAACCCCTTGCCCGCCGAGGAGTAACCCTGTTTTTTTATCAGCGACAAGCTTAAGAGTTATATTATTGGCGTCAGGCATATAGCCGACTTTGTCGTATTTATTGACTGTTACAGAAACTGGCTCAAATCCTGCGGCAAGTGCAGCAGCTTCAGTTAAGCCTGTAGTTGACATTGTGAGCCCTAAACATCTGGTAACTGCAGAGCCGAGAACTCCGGGAAATGATTCAGGAAACCCGCAGGCATTCATAGCGGCAACTCTGCCCTCTTTATTTGCGTTTGAGCCAAGTGGCATCCAGACAGGCTTTTCGGAAACTATATTTATTTCCTGAACACAATCTCCACAGGCATAAATATCAGGAATATTTGTTTCCATTTTGTCATTTACCTCTATTGCACCTGTTAAACCTAATTTTATACCGCAGTCAATTGCTAATTCGACATTCGGGTTTACCCCTGCGCAAATTACTGCCATATCTATATCAAGAGATTTTCCGCCGGCAGTTCTCACTCCATTTACCCCGTTATTGTCTCCTACAAATTCAGTAACAGTTTCTGATGTAAAGATATCAAAACGATTGTCGCTTATTGATAAAAGCTGTCTTTGAATTAAATCAGCCATATCATTATCAAAAATTGACATTATATGCTCATTACGCTCATAAAGTGTAACTTTAAGTCCTTGCCGGACAAAAGCTTCCAGCATTTCAATCCCGATATAACCTCCGCCTACAATTGCTGCCTGCTTTGAAGTTTTTATTTTTTCCCTGATGGAAATGGCATCTTCTATACGTCTGACAGTAAATATATTATTTAACGCAATATTTTTTATTTGCGGCACAAACGGTCGTGAGCCTGTTGCGATGATTAATTTGTCGTAGCTTACAAGAAATGCATTTTTTGTGGTTAAATCTTCTATTAAAATTTTTTTGCATTCAGGAAGGATTTTGGAAACCTTGTGCTGAAGATGCACAAAAATTCCGTCCCGCGCAAATTCCTCCGGCGAGCGGACAAGAAGCGTCCTGTAATCTTCAAAATTTCCTTCTATATAAAAAGGGATACCGCACGCCGAATAAGAAACGTGAGTATCGTCAGTGTATATATCAATTTCTGCGTCCGGCAGAAGCCGTCTTGATTTTGCGGCAGCCTTTGCCCCAGCGGCAACTCCGCCTATAATAACTATTTTCATAATACTTTGATAATAAAGTATTTAGCATTAAATTACATTACTCATAAGGCTAATTTAAACCTGATGTTGCAAGAAAAGTTTCCCGCATAAATTCGCAATAGCAGTCAATATCAGACTTAAATTCCTCTGCTTTATCAATCAGTGATTTTAATTCAACTATAATATTTTCTTTTTTTAAATCTTCGTACATGACACACATTCTCCTCAAACTATATAGATAGATACGGACTAATCAGGTCATAACTTTAAAATTTTCTGTATTTTGTAACATAGATTAATATTTAAACTTTTTTATGCAAAAATTAATATTCAGCGTTTTAAGATTAATTGGAGAAAAATAAAAATGAAAATAAATAGAACATCAAATATAAACTTTCAGGCAAAATTTTTAAAAAGTGATTCATTGCAACAGGTTGTGAATTACGCAATAGAACGTGGTAAATTCGACAAATTAAACACAGCACGCAAAAATATTGACAACACTCATTTTTCAACAAGATTAATGGTTGATGTAGGCGATGACGAAGGCAGACCGTTTGTAAGATTTACCAGATATAATCTAAAGCCGAATGCACCGCTGAATTATACGATGGAGGATTTCAGACAGGAAAAAACAACCGTATTTAAATCTTCAGTTAAGATGAATCCGTTAAAGTTTGCACTTGAAAAAATTATCAAAATGGGAAACGACGCCCCACACAACAACATATATAAAAAAGTGGTTAAAGATAAGCGCTAATCTGTTTCATTATAAACGAGTTTTTTGCGCAGACTCCACTGTATAAGCGTTAAGAGAAGTATTATAATAAATAATACATAAGCAATTGCAGAGGCTTTCCCGACATTGAAGTACTCAAATGCGTTTTTGTAAATTGCATATACAAGAACGTTTGTACTGTCAAGCGGGCCGCCCTGCGTCATAAGGTAAATTAAATCAAATATCTGAAAAGAGCTTATTGCTGTAATAATAACAACAAAAAATATAGAAGGCGACAACAATGGAACAGTTACGTAGAAGAAGGTTTTTACAGATCCGGCACCGTCAATTTTAGCAGCCTCAAACATGCTGTTGGAAATTCCGCTGAGCGAAGAGAGGAAAATTATCATATTATATCCGATAAGCTTCCACACAGACACTATAATAAGCGCCGGCATTGCGAAATGCGTGTCATAAAGCCAGTTTATATGCAGCTGTAAAACTTTATTCAAAACTCCTATATTCGGATCAAAAATCCACTGCCAAACAATTCCGATTACAATCATAGGTGTGATAAAAGGCAAAAAATAAGCTGTTTTAAAAAATTCCGACCCTCTTATTCTGCTATTCAGAATAACTGCGAGAATTAAAGGGATAATAACCCCGAAAACAGATGTTGAAACAGCAAAAACAACAGTATTTAGAAAGATTTTTCCGAATAGCGGTTCCGTGAATATTTCCTTGTAATTTGCAAGCCCGACAAATTCAATTGGGTTTAACAAATCCCATTTTGCAAAACTTAACCCGAAAGAACAAATCACAGGAATGATAATAAAAATTAAGGTTCCGAGTAACGCCGGAAGAATAAATATCCACCCCGCAGCCGCTTCGTTTGAAGATAATTTCGAGAAAAATCTTTTCATGATATAATTATACAATAATGAAGAAAATTAGGGGAGTAATTAACATGCAAAAATATGACCACGCTTTCGGAAAAAATGACATAAGAGGGATTTACGGCGAGGATATAACCGAAGAATTATATATACATACAGGCAGAGGCCTTGTAGCATATTTAAAGGGAAAATCAGGAAAAAGCCCTTCCGATATGTGGTTCACGGTATGTATGGATGCAAGAACGCATTCTCCTTCTCTTTCAAAAGCCTTGATTGAAGGGATAACCTCAACCGGTGCCAATGTTGTTGATTTAGGGCTTGCGCCTACTCCTATAGGATATTATTCCGAAGTCGTCGGAGTTCCAAAAACTTTAACAAATGGAAACGACATTATTTCTGCCTGCATTATTACTGCAAGCCACAACCCTAAAGAATATAACGGACTTAAAATGACTTATGAGAAACATACTCTTAATGAGTCACAAATTAAAGAAGTTAAAGAATATACTTTCAAGGACTTTAATTCGCCTGAAATTTCAGAGAAAAAAGGACTTGTAAAGACTTATAATATAATTCCGGATTATATTTCTGATATGGAAAAACGTTTCGGTAAAATCGGTGAAGGTGTAAAAGTCGTTGTTGACAGCGCAAACGCAACAGGCGGAATTGTGGGGCCAGAATTATACAAAAAACTCGGCTGTGAAGTTGTGGAACTTTATTCAGAGCCGGACGGAACCTTCCCTAACCACCATCCGAATCCGAGTGTGGAAAAAACTCTTGATGTTTTGAAAGAAACTGTTATTAAAGAAAAAGCCGATGCCGGAATTGCCTACGACGGAGACAGTGACAGAATCGGCGTTATTGATAATAACGGGAAATTCTTAACAGGCGACAAACTCCTCTTAATCTATGCGCTTGATGTTATTGAAAACTACAAAAGACAAGGAATTACGCCAAAAGTCGTGAGTGAAGTTAAATGCTCGCAGGTTCTCTATGACACAATAAATAATTCAGGCGGCGAAGCCATTATGTGCAAAACAGGACACGGCTATATTAAAGATATGATGAAAAAATCCGGAGCTATCTTAGCCGGCGAAATGAGCGGCCATACGTTCTTTAAAGACAGATACTACGGTTTTGATGACGCAATTTACGCAGGCTGCAGAATTATTGAAATTATATCCAAACACAAAAAAGGAAATCCGGCATTTACTATTCAGGATATGCTGAAACCTTTCAATAACGTGTATTCATCACCTGAAGTCCGCTTTCCTTGCCCGAATGATTTGAAAAAAACAGTTCTTGAGCAGGTAAAAGAAACCGTAAATAATAACAAAGACATTTTCGGTTCTCCAATAAAAGATATAATAACACTTGACGGTATGAGAATTGTTTTTGACGGAGGCTTTGCACTGATTCGACAGAGCAACACAGAGCCTGTTTTTACACTAAGATTTGAGGCAAAAAATAAAGAACAGTGCGAAGAGTTCCAAAACTGCATGATAAAAATTCTTGAATCAGCCCTGAACAGCACAAAATGCACGCAATAGAAAAGGAATTGCATGAAAGTACAAAGAATTCAACACAACTTACAAAAACAAAATTTTACTGCAATACGTATTGTTGATAAAACTTCCCCGAGAGATGTAAAAAAACTTCAGGAGTGTTTTACTGACTTTGCAAATCAAAATCGTCTGATAAGAGCAGAATCTCCCGCACATAATGATTTTTACATAAAGCTTTTTGAAACGGCATATGAAGCGCAAGTGCCGTCAGAATGGCTCATCAGAAATGCAGAAGTCCATAAAATCTTAAGACCGAAAGAATTTGAAACTCTTCCGCTATTTGTTTTTACCCAGAAAGACAAATCTAAATTAGACTGGCATGAATTAAAAAATTCTTTTGCATATATTAAATATGGATTTAAAAAAGCGGCTGACTATACAGGCGGAATTATGCCTGAACATCTTTTAGATTTAAAACTGCTTAGAGACTTTGCAGACAGCCGTATTCCTGTTTTTAAGAAGTTTCTTGCAAAAAATAACGCAAAAACGGTTACGCTGGAACAACTGTTTGAAGAAATTTCATCAAACAAAATATAATTTCGTAAAATGTATTATGTAAAATTGTATGTAATTTCTTCCGCAAATACTTGATTTAAAAATACTTCTATGGTATTTTAAATTCTGTCAGAAAAGTTTAACCCGAATACGAATTCCAATAGGCTTTAGATAGCTTTTATTTTGGCGTATTCAATTCATACGAAAATTTATTACTTATTAATTATGAAAGGTAAAAATCAATGGATTTAGAAAACAAAGACGAATTAACAGCAGAAGAAACTTCAACTGTCGAAACAGAAGCAGTTGAAGCTTCTGCTCAAGAAGAAGCAGCCGCAGAAGAAAAACCTGCAAGAGGCAGAAAAGGCCGCGGCAGAAAACAAAAAATAGAAACTTCTGAAGAAAAACCTCAGAGCGAATGGACTGAAAGAGTAGTTCAAATCAGCCGTGTAACAAAAGTTGTTAAGGGCGGTAAGAAATTAAGCTTCCGTGCAATCGTTATCGTAGGTAATCAGAAAGGCCAGGTAGGCGTTGGATGTGCTAAAGCATCTGAAGTTATCATTGCTATTCAGAAAGCTATTGCTGACGGAAGAAAAAATCTTATCACAGTGCCTATCTTCAAAACAACTATTCCGCACCCTATTACAGGTAAATCAGGTGCAGGTGCAGTTATGTTGAGACCTGCTTCAGAAGGTACCGGTATTATCGCAGGCGGTGCAGTTCGTTCAGTACTTGAACTTGCAGGTATTGGTAATATCTTATCAAAATCTTTAGGTTCAAAATCTCCGCTTAACGCAGCTAATGCAACTATGGACGCTTTAAAAAGATTAACTCCGTTTGCTGATGTTGCTAAAAAACGCGGTTTAACAATGGCAGAACTTTTAAATTAGTCAATCTTCCGATTGCATTTAAAAGTTGAAAGAAAATAATAATAAAGGAAAAAATATTATGGCAAAAACAGGAAATAAACAAATAAAGGTTAAACTCGTAAGAGGTTTAATCGGAGCGTCAGAAGCTCAAAGAAAAGTAGTAAGAGCCCTCGGCTTTACTAAAAAAGATCAGGTTGTTGAACATTACGATTCTCCGACAATTATGGGTATGGTAAACAAAGTTTCACACCTCGTTCAAATTGTTGATTAATAGTTAGCTGGCTGCGTAAGTGAGGGCTGGCTGAAAGGATAAGGCAAATACCTTATGTGTTGAAATAAAATGCCGGCAAAAGCGAGCAGTCATACAAATTACAAAAAGGAAAATAAAAATGTCAGAAATGATTACATTAGACAGTTTGAAACCTGCAGAAGGTTCAACTCATAAAACAAAAAGAGTAGGCAGAGGCCGTTCATCAGGCAGAGGTAAAACATCATGCCGCGGTCATAACGGTGAAGGACAACGTTCAGGAAGCGCTTCTAAAAGAGGTTTTGAAGGCGGTCAGATGCCTGCTTACAGAAGATTACCTAAATTAAAAGGCTTCCAGGTATACAAAAAATTATCATATGAAGCTATCAATGTCGGCAGACTTGAAGGTTTAGGCTTAAAAGAAATCTCTCTTGAAGCTTTGAAAGAGGCTGGGAAAGCTTCATCTTCAGCAGACGGCTTGAGAATTTTAGGTAATGGTGAAATAAAATCTGCAATTACGGTTAAGGCAAGCTACGTAACACCGTCAGCAAAAGCTAAAATCGAAGCTGCAGGCGGAAAGGTTGAGTTAGTATAATGGCACAAATGAGAATGCCTTCAACAGAAGATTTAATGTCAATGTGGCATGCTTCCGGTCTAAAACAGAAAATCATATTTACGTTTCTTATGATTGCAGTGTTCAGACTCGGCGCACAGTTACCGTTATATGGTATCAATAACGCTGTTTTTGCAAATATTGCATCAGGAAACAACATAATTGGTTTTCTGGATTTATTCACAGGCGGCGCATTGGGGAACGTATCTATTTTCGCGTTAGGTATCGGCCCTTTCATTACGTCTTCAATTATTGTACAGCTTGTGTCTGTTGTAATTCCTGCACTTGAAAAACTCCAGACTGAAGAAGGAGAAGCCGGCAGACGTAAATTATCGCAATACACGCGTATATTTACGGTTGTTCTTGCTGTGTTTCAATCATTAATCTTTATGATTTTTATGAGACATCTTCCTGGAGCAATTATGCCGGGGGTAAACCACCACTTATTCTTCATCAGTTCAATTGCTGTATTGACAGCGGGTGCAATGCTTGTAATGTGGATATCAGAACTTATAACTGAAAAAGGTATCGGCAACGGCGGTTCTTTAATCATCTTTGTCGGTATTATTTCTGGAATTCCTGTATATGCGGGAAGAACGGCTCAAATGGTATCCCACAGCACTGCGTTACAATTCGGGCTGCTTGCGCTCCTTGCAATCTTCTTTGTGACTATGATTTTCATCGTAATCATGCAGGAAGCTGTAAGAAAAGTTATAATTGTTAATCCTAAACGTCAGGTAGGAAACAAAGTATATGGCGGTATGAATTCGTTTATCCCGTTTAAACTAAATCCGGGCGGCGTTATGCCGATTATCTTTGCAGTTGCAATCTTATTATTCCCGTCAACTGTTTTAAGTTTAATCGGCCAGCTTAACTTTAAGAGCGAAGCTGTTAAAGATTTCGTAATGACTCTGACAAGATATATGAGTCCTGACGGAATTCCGTATTACGTGTTGTATTTCTTATTGATTGTTGGCTTAACATTCTTCTATGCATCAATCATGCCGAATATGCAGCCTAAAGATATTGCGAAAAATCTAAAAAAATACGGATCGTCAATTCCGGGTGTCAAACCCGGCAAACCAACTGCAGAAGCACTGGATAAAATTCTTACAAAAACAACATTTATCGGCGCAATTGCTCTTGGTATAATTGCTCTTGTTCCGTCATTTGCAAGTTATATAACCAATATCAAAACTCTTCAGGGTATCGGGGCAACATCTTTAATCATCATGGTCGGTGTTGCGCTGGATTTGATTAATCAGGTTAAAACACACCTCCTTGCAAGAAATTACGAATCTTTCCTGAAAGAATAGCAATTCTTACACAAAATAACTAAGCAGTCCTTGAAACATAGGACTGCTTTTTTAATGCAAATTTACTTATTTCCGGCAATGTTTTTAAAAGAATAAAGATGTAGCATAATAATGTAAATCCTCAACTCTTCTGATTGCTCAGTATTTGCCCCGCCGGTTTTGGACGGGGCTTTTCTTTATTTATATTAAGTTGGTGACAAATTTGCTTGTATAGGCTATAATAAAGAAAAGTATTTTATAAGAGGATTTAATAAATGAGAGAATTAGTTGAAAAAGGTCAAAGAGTTATAATGATTCCGGCAGATTTTAAATTTGCCAACAAAGGGACGGTGACTGATGTTACGCCTGAAGGATTTACACTTGAGTTGGATTATAAACCGGATGGAATTCTAAGAAGCAATTATTGTGAATTTTATCTGGAAAGCAGGTACGGTACACTGTACTTTGATTCCTACCCGAAATCCATCGATGGAAAAACTCTTTTCATAGCAAGCCCTGCAAAACATAAATTCCTGCAGCGCCGTCAATATACCCGTGTTAAGTATGTTCATGACCTTGAACTTTCTGCAGGCGAGGAAAAATTCCCTGTTACGACACTTGATATCTCTGCAGGCGGTATGAAATTTAAAACTAAATCAAACGTTAATATTGAAGGTGAATACGGAATCACGCTTCCGCTTTCCGAGGCTCAAAGCGTTACCTGCAAATACAGCCCGATAAGAATTGAAAAAGGCGCAAACGGTGAATATACGCATTCAGGGCGTTTCTTATTCAATGAAAACAGAGATAAAATGACTCTTATTCAATATTGTACAAAAAGAAGTATAGAAATTAAAAATAAATAAAATGAGTCTTATCAAAATTTTAAGAAAAACTTGCCGCAAGGCTCTATTTACGACGCCTTCACACGGGCAGAAATATTTTATATTTAATAAGTTCAGAAATTTCTATAAGTATGATATCTCGGAAACTGACTTTTATAACCCGCAGGAGGCTCTTGAAAAGGCGGAGCTGCAGGCAAGTAAGATTTATGGGACAAAATCAACCCTCTTTTTGACAAACGGCTCCTCAAGCGGGATAATTGCGGCAGTACTGGCCAGCGTTTCTGCTGGAGAAAAAGTTTTATTATGGAGAAATGCTCACCCGTGCCATAATAACGCCGTTAAACTTGCAGGTGCGGTTCCTGTTTATTATGATTTACAAATTTCTCAGGAATGGGATATCCCGCTCAAAACAACAGTTGAAAATTTAGAAACATACTTAAAAAACGAAAAAATAAAGGCTGTAATCGTAACATCGCCGACTTATGAAGGGATTGTATCTGATATTCAAGCTTTAAAAAGTTTGTGCTCAAAATACGGCGCATACTTAATTGTAGATGAAGCGCACGGTGCCCTTTATCCGTTTTCTGAAAATCTTCCTGAAAGTGCAGTAAAAATTGCTGATTTTACAATTCAATCCCTTCACAAAACAGCAGGTGGTTTAAACCCTACAGCACTATTACATTGTAATTGTAATCTTGATATAAAAAAAGCACTTTCTTTGATTAATACTACATCGCCTTCATATCCGCTTCTTGCATCTATTGAAGCAAACATCAATTTTCTCAATTCAAAACGAGGGAAAAAACAGTTAGAACTTCTTATTTCAAATATAAAATCATTAAAAGAAAATTGTTCAAATTGCGAATTCTTCGGCGATGACATTACGAAGATTCTTGTAAAACACAAGGATTATACCGGGTTTGAACTCTCTGAGCACTTATACGAAAAAGAAAATATTGAAGATGAAAAAACGAATTCAAAATCAACAATGCTCCTTTGCGGAATAGGTACAGGAGAAAAAAAATTAAAGCGGCTTGAAAATGCGTTAAGAAAATTGTAACAAATTGTAAAAATTTTCTTTATAATTTAAAGAAAATACCCCGAAATGCCGATAACCATACAAAGAATATATTACGAAAACAAGATTTGAAAGGAAAAAGTTCGTAAACTATGGGATTGGCAGCATCACAAGCTAGATTATTATCTATCACGTCACGTATGGCGGATAATGAACTGCGTTCACAGCTCATTAATAACGCTAAAATGCGCCTTACAACAGAAAGTTCTAAGGTAAGTGACGAATATATTGCTGCTTTGAATAAGACTCAATTAATGATGAGCAACTACAACCTGCTCGGAGAAAAACAGTATCAGGATTTGACATTCAACAGCTTAACAGCATACAGCCCGATGAATAACCAGTACGGTCTTGTTAACAAAACCGGGGAACTTCTTGTGTCAGAACTTGATACGGCAAGATATGAAGAAGCATTCAAAAAAGCTCAGGAAGATAAAGAGATAGAAGAAGGCGACACAGAAGGCTTGAATGCTAAAGCTTTGGAAGAATTTTTGAAATCCTACGGATTAGAAAAGACAACAACCTACTTTGAACAGGATCAGGTCTACGCATTTGACAGAGATCTTCAAAGAATGTGGGAAGGGGATATGGTTTATGAATATATCCCTGCAACCGAACAGAATCCTAATCCGCAGGCAATTAGAGTATCAGGGACTCACTACGGATATGAAAAATCTAAAACATCAGTTGAATACGGTGTTTATACTCAATTATTGAAGGACTATCAAGCTGCAGATGCTGCATATACCGCAGCTACTAAGGACTTAATGAAAGAGATAGTATATAAGGCAGCTGCTAACGGTTCTACATATGAGGAAAAATATAAAGCCCTTATGGGCGATGAAGACTTAACTTCTGGTGAAGCAGGCGGTTATCAGGATTTCATGCGACAAATTTGGAATAATCCGATTAAAGGTCTGCTTGGTGAAGAAGCAAAGGTATTTGAAGCCCAGATGGAAGAATATCTGAGTTTGAATATTGGAGATCCCGTAAAAGATGAAGCAACACCTGCGCCAAACAGAGGATTCACTACTTCAGCTGAATATATTAATGCAGGTGCAACTGTTGACCTGATTAATAAAACAATCACCTGGCCGGTTGGCGTTAATCCTGAAGATGTAGCTCCCGTACAATCAGGTACTGTAGATCAAATTGATTTGACTTCGGGCCCATTCACAGAAATTGTACAGAGTGAGCTTACAGAAGAACAATATATTGAAGAAATGAAAGAAATGTACCGCTACTTCCAGAGCGGCATATTTGGCGCACTGGATAGAGATGCTGTGCTTAAAAAGGCTGATCCGAATACTACAGAAGGTAAGTTAGCTCTAGAGGCACAAGAAGAATATTATGAAGCATCCAGACAATTATCACAGTTTATATATGGTCAGGATATTGGAGAAAAATATTATGGATATCTTGACGATATGGAGTGGATACTTTACGGTGATTACAAGGTAGAGGGCGATGCAACCAGCGGAAGAACCAATGCTCCATACTTCCCGACAACAGCACTTGAAGGTTCTCCGGAAGGTGTCACAGGTGAGTACGTAACATTAACTGATAAAGTAAGCACCGGTGAAGATGCTGACGGCGACGGAAAGATTGACGTTGTTGAAGAAGATGTCGATTACTATTGTAACTTCCAGGCAGTAATTGATGTTTACCTCTGTGAAAAAGCAATGGAACTTTACGGAACACCTAAATATACCTGGGTTGACGTTAATGATCCGGATTCAGATGGCGAAGCAAAAGCTCAATGGTATACAAACCTATTCCAGCGCATGCTTGAAGGCGGCTACACTACAATTGAAAAAGGTCTTGCATCAAGCCAGGAATGGCTGCAGTATGCATTAGAAAGCAGTCTTGTTTCTATGGAACAGGTTAATGACGATGATATGTGGGTTTCAACTATGTATACAAACTGCAGCGATATTACGGAATCTACTGTTGACGTTGATATCACACTCGCAGAAGCCGAATATAACAAAAAAATGAATGCAATTCAGGCTAAAGATAAACGTTATGATATCGAACTTAAAAATATTGATACAGAACATAATTCACTCCAAACAGAATATGATTCAATAAAATCGGTAATGGATAAAAACGTCGAGCGAAATTTCAAAATGTTTGAGGCATAAAAAACAGCGCCATAAGCGCTGTTTTTTATGCCTCTTCAAATTGACATTTACTATATTCGCTGCAATCAGTTTTTACCCCTCACCCTACCCTCTGCAGCAAGGGGCGATGGTCAACGAAGAGATGGATTTGTTTTCGAAACGATAGCGGAAGCAGGGCGTGAGCGTGTTGAGAAAATAAATCCATCTCTTCGTTAGTTATGCTTATTAGCCTCTTTGAAATTTCATCTTTATACGATATAAAGATTTTGTAAGGAAATCCCGATTCGCTAATCTTTTGAATTATAATAAGAACATAGGTTAGAAAATATATGGAGACAAATATGGACACAGTTAATGAAATTCTTACAAAGTTAGAAAACGCAGACAATACAACTAAAAATGAACTGGAAAATAAATTAGTTGATATAGGTACAAAAGCTCTCCCTCAGCTTGTTGATCAGTTACAGGTTGTTAGAGGAATTAAAAGAGGCGTTGTTGCTATGACTTTGATTAGAATTGGTGATGCCTCCATTAAATATCTTGAAAAAGCCGCTCACGACAATAAAGATTTTGAATGGGTTGCTGAATACTTAATCAGAGAAATTAAAGGCGAAATCGCTGCTTAAGATTCAAAAATTTTTATAACGAAAAATCCGCTTATAAGGCGGATTTTTTTATGCTATGATTTTCCTATGGGTATGTGGAAATCTTTAGTATTTTATGGAACTCTTTTCCTGCTTATTTTTGCAATTTGTACAAATGCATTGCATTTTGATTTTGACTTATGGGCAAGGCTAATTGCAGGCATGGGAGTGGTAGATGGCGGAGGCGTTTTAAAGTCTGATTTTTTATCCTACACGCCTGTACATACCTGGTATGACCACGAATGGGGCTCGGGTGTTGTATTTTACCTATTCCTTAAATTGTTTGGCCCATATAGTCTTATTATTCTGGAATGGCTGCTTTACTGCGGAATTTTCTTTGTTATTTCAAAAATTATAAAGCTTCGAACAGGAGAAAATGCTTATAACATTATCTTTTACATATTCCCTGTAATGGCGCTTGCGGAAAATTTTAACAATCCCGTAAGATGCCATTTATTTTCATTCCTGCTCTTTGCGGTTTTTATGTATATTCTTGAACTTGCAAGAAAAAATATTAACAAACCGCTGTTTCTAATTCCACCACTTATAATTTTATGGAATAACCTTCACGGAGGTGTTGTCTCGGGATTAGGACTTTTATTGCTTTATGCAGCTGGTGAATTCTTTAATAGAAAACCATTTAAAAAGTACATATTCACTCTCCTTGTATCGCTTCCGCTGCTTTTAATTAATCCGTGGGGCTATGATTACATAAAGTTCCTTTTTATGGCAAACACTATGCCGCGGCCTGATGTTGCGGAATGGTGGGGAATTTTTGAGAAAATTCACATATTTAAGCTTATACCATTCAAGTTGTTTATGTTTGCAATCATCGGGATTGAAATAATTCATATTATAAAAACCAGGGCAAAAAATCTATTTGACTTCTGGCATAAACTGGATAAAACAAAATATATAGTTCTGATTGCCACACTTTATCTTGCTGTAACTAAAGTAAAACTACTGCCATTTTTCGTTATAACTGCAACAGTTTTTGGCTATGAAGATTTTTATTTGCTTATTGACAAATTTAAGCTTCCTCAGTGGAAAAATAAAATTCTTTACAGTGTTCTTATAATAATGACGCTTTTTGCACTTATTATAAAAGATATTTCGATTCCGCTTAATATGAAGGCGTATCCTGTAAAAGAAATTGAATTTGTAAAAATAAATAATATAAAAGGGAAACTTCTTGTAAATTTTGGACTCGGAAGCTACGCAGCTTACAAACTTTATCCGAATAATCTCATCTATATGGACGGCAGATACGAAGAAGTATATTATGAAGGCATGGTTCCGCTATTAAAAAAATTCTATCTTGTGCTTCCGAACTGGCAGGAAGTCCTTGATAAATTTCCGCCGGATGTCATGATTATTGAAAATGATTACCCTATTTACGATGTACTGAAAAAATCTGATATCTGGGTAATTGTTTACGAAGGCACACGGTTCGGTGTATTTATTAAAAAAGAAAATCTTAAAAAAAATTACAAAATGCCGTCTGATGATATTAAATATTACAAAGATACTCTATTTGATACAGATATAAAATTCAAAAAACGTGTATAATAATATTATGAAAAATAAATCATTTGACTATGCATGCTTATTTGGCGGCGGCGCAATCAGGGGCGCTGCATACTGCGGTACTGTTAAAGCAATGGAAGAATTGGGGATTAACCCGAATATTGTAGCAGGCTCCTCGGTCGGGTCAGTCCTTGCGGGATTGATAGCGGTGGGCTATAACGCTGCCGAATTAAAAGAAATATTTCTTCAAGTTAATTTTGAATTATTCAGAGATTTGCAGTTTGCAATTGGCCCGCAGTTTGCCCTGAGTAAAGGCGAAGTTTTTCTTGATTGGATTAGAGATTTAATAGAAAAAAAATATTACGGTGAGAATTACAAAAAAGGTTCGCACAAAGCCGTTACATTCAATGATTTGAAAAAAAATCTTGTTATAATAACGACAGATTTATCAAGTTTCGAGTGCAAAGAATTTTCAAAAAGCGAAACTCCTGACTTTGAAGTTGCAACAGCAATCCGCATTTCCTGCAGTATGCCGGGGCTTATGAAGCCTTACGAATACAACAACAGAGTCCTTGTTGACGGGGATTTGCAAAAGAGTTCTCCTATGTGGAAATTATCTAAAAACCTGCAGCCTGATGATTCGAGAATCCTTGAATTCAGGCTAGAAGGTGACTTTGAAGGAAACGAAAAAAATACAATTGAATATATTAATTCTCTCTACAGCTACGCAACTATTATTGCAACTGAATTTATCATGGACATTTATAATGACAAGGATAAATATGATTATATAGTCATTAACACGGGTGATATCAATATTGTTGACTTTAACCTCGCGGCTGAAAAACGGGAAAATCTTATGAAAGCAGGATATCAGCAGACGATTGATTACTTCAGGCAGGTTCTGCCTAAAAAGAAAGAAAAATTGCTTGAGATTTACTCACAATTGGAAACCTGTCTTAAAAAAGTTCAAAAAAATTTGAAAGCAAACAATGTTCATAAGTCTAAGTGCATTCTTGCAGAACTCTTTACTTATCTTTGTGATTATGTTTCCATTATTGACAAAAATGATTATATTGCTCTAAAAGATTTTAAAAATGCTTTGTTTGAAAACATTAATTATCCGCCTTTATTCGGTAAAGCAAAGCTTAAAAATGAAAAATATGTGTTCTGCACACTTGAAAAGACAATAATCCGAATAAATGAAAAAGTTAATGAGTATAAAGAATTTCTTGGTAGATAATTAAAAGCACTAAAAAAGGAGGTCTAAAACCTCCTTTAAATTTGCCCTGGGCCAGACTTGAACTGGCACTGAGTGATTAACCCAATTGGATTTTAAGTCCAACGCGTCTACCGATTCCGCCACCAGGGC
>CALUTK010000036.1 GCA_944323675.1 Candidatus Gastranaerophilales bacterium
AGATAATAGGCTTTTGCAAGTTTTGGCTTTTTGGAAATTGCCATATCAAAATAATTAATGGCCTTATCCAAATCGCCTTTATAGTAATGTGCCTGCCCTATTTTAAAATATATTTCCGCACTGTCAATATAAGATTCAAGAGCTCGCTGGTACTCCGTTATAGCTTCATCAATATACTGACAGGAATTATAAATATCTAAGTGCCACGCAAGATACAAATCGCCTAAACGTACATGCAAATCAGCATTTGTAGGGTCTTCCTGCAATCCTATCTGGCAAAGTTCAATTGCGCATTTTACGTTTCCTGTCTTATATTCTTTATTAATCTTCTTTTCTAACTGTTTAGTGTTATTCATAATTAAATCTTTAAATTATTGACAATCACAACGGAAATCAACTATTATCATTGTAAATAACTTTTTTTAAAAAAGCAAGTTGTTAAATAATATTTTCCGCAAACAATCGGGGCTTAATGATAAGGAGCACATATGAAAGAAAACAGAATTTACTTTGTTGACGTAACAAATAGAGATGGGGTTCAGACCTCTAGATTGGGGCTTGCTAAACTTGAAAAAACTATAATAAATTTAATGCTTGATAATATGGGGATAACTCAATCAGAATTTGGTTTTCCGACAACAAAGCACGAAATAAATTACCTCAACGGAAACCTTGAACTTGTTGAACGAGGCGCCATCAAAAAGACAAAACTTTCAGGCTGGATGAGAGGGATTGCCTCTGATGTTGAAGTTTCTTTTTCTAATGTTCCTAAACTGAAAAACGTAAACCTTTCTCAATCCACATCAGAGCAAATGATTCACGGGAAATACATGGGTAAAAAAACTGCTGAAGATATTCTTGTAATGACAAAAGAGGCAGTTGAATGCGCGGTTTCAAAAGGGGCTGAAATTATCGGAGTTAACGCGGAAGATGCCTCAAGAAGCGATATTGAATTTCTTGTTAAATATGCAAAAACAGCGCAACAAGCAGGTGCACATCGGTTTAGATACTGCGATACCCTCGGATATGAAGATCCTCAGACAGCATACACTAGAATAAACAGAATTGCTCGTGAAACCGGCATGGATATAGAACTTCATTACCATAACGATTTAGGAATGGCTGTGGGATGTTCAGTAATGGGCGCAAAAGCCGCAATTGACGCAGGGGTAAACGCCTATATAAATACAGCAATCAACGGAATGGGCGAGCGTGCCGGAAATGCGGATTTAGTATCGTGCCTTCTTGCAATTTTGAAATCTGCAGGGTTTCAGGATAAATACAAAATTGACGAAAATATTGATTTAAGTAAAGCATGGCAGCTTGCAAAATACACCTCCTACGCATTTGGTGTACCAATTCCGATGAATCAGCCTGCTGTCGGCGATAACGCGTTTGCACATGAATCAGGAATTCATGCAGATGGCGCACTAAAAGACCGCCGCAACTATGAACTTTATGATTTTGAAGAACTAGGCCGCGGCGAACCTGAAATTATTGAAACCGGCAGAATGATTACAACCGGTGAATACGGCGGAATTAAAGGTTTCAGAAACGTATATAACAACCTTGAACTTGAATTTAAAGATGAGCATGAAGCAAGGAACATTCTTGAACTTGTCCGCTATGCCAACGTCCACACCCAGAAACCCTTGACATCAAGCGAACTCAGATTTATTTATTATTATCCGGATATTGCCGCAAAAATCATGACAGTATCCCCATATTATGAACCGCACGGTGCAATCAAAGAAAGAGTAGGAACGGTTATAGAATCAAATAAAATAGTGTAAAATGTCTATAGAAAAAGTTAGAGAATATTTAAAACAGTTTAACAGAGAAAATGATATAATCGAGCTCGATCAGTCCAGCGCAACAGTACAGCTTGCTGCAGAAGCACTCGGTGTCGAGCCTGAGAGGATTGCAAAAACGCTATCCTTCAAAACTTCTGACAGCGCAATTTTAGTCGTCGCAGCAGGGGACGCCAGAATTGATAATAAAAAATTCAAATCCACTTTTCAGCTAAAAGCAAAAATGCTTTCTCCTGAAGAGGTTATAGAATTTACGGGACATGCAATCGGCGGGGTTTGCCCTTTTGCTATTACAGACCCTGACGTAAAAATCTATCTGGATGATTCTTTAAAACGATTCAATACGGTTTATCCGGCATGCGGAAGCGGAAATTCCGCAATTAAGCTTACTCTGCCGGAACTTGAAACTTTAAGCCGAGCATCAGGCTGGGTCGATGTCACAAAAATTCCCGAATAAAATACAATCTGTTAAATTAAAGTTCAAAATAATTTTTCATGCTAAAATAAAGAAAAATAAGGAGAATTTTATATGGGAATGACTTTAGCTGAAAAAATTATTTCTGAACATGCGGGGAAAGAAGTCCACGCAGGAGAACTGGTTATTGCAAAAGTTGATGTAGCGGCAGTTCAGGACGGGACGGGGCCTTTAACTGTTCAGGAATTTAAAAAGCTCGGTATTCCAAAACTTAAAAATCCTGAAAGGAGTATTCTCTTTATTGATCACGCGTCGCCAAGTCCGCGGAAAGAGCTTTCTAATACTCATACAGTTCTCAGAGAATTTTCAAAAGAATACGGCGCTGTTTTATCAGATGTAGGGGCAGGAGTTTGCCACCAGAGACTGGTAGAAACCTTTGTAAACCCTTGCGAAATTCTCGTAGGCGCGGATTCTCACACCTGCACATCCGGTGCACTCGGCGCTTTTGCAACCGGCATGGGGTCTACTGATATTGCTGTCGCTATGGCACTCGGGAAAACATGGCTTAAAGTTCCTGCAACTTTCAAAATCGAAGTTACCGGGAAATTTAGGCCGGGGATTTGTTCAAAAGATTTAATGCTTCACTTGATTGGCATGATTGGTGCTGACGGGGCAACTTATAAAGCGCTTGAATTCTGCGGCGACACAATAGATAATATGTCCATGTCAGAACGCTTCACACTTGCAAATATGGCTGTAGAAGCCGGTGCAAAGGCTGGACTTTTTGTTGCTGATGAAAAAACTAAAGAATTTTTAAAATCCCGCGGAAGAGAAGATAAATTCCGCTCACTAAAACCTGACAGCGATGCTGTTTACGAAAGAATAATTAAAATCAATGCAGAAGATATCGGGCACACTGTATCTTGCCCGCATACAGTTGATAATACAAAACCTGTTGAAGTTTTAAAAGACGTAAAAGTCAATCAGGTATTTGTCGGAACATGTACAAACGGAAGAATAGAAGACTTGAGAATTGTGGCTGAAATTCTTGACGGCAGAAAAGTTCACAAAGACGTCAGGATGCTTATCTGTCCGGCTTCAAAAGATGTTTACCTTCAGGCACTTGATGAAGGTTTAATAAAAACATTCGTTGAAGCAAATGCGACAGTACTTCCGCCGGGCTGCGGACCTTGTGTAGGTGTCCATGCAGGAACCCTCGCTGATGGAGAAGTCTGCCTTGCTACCCAAAACCGAAACTTCCAGGGCAGAATGGGAAACGTTAAAGGTTTTATATATCTAGCCTCTCCTTATGTGGCAGCATATACTGCCCTGCGCGGACATATTTCGGCTGAATAATTCTAATTTTGCTCAAAAAAATATAGCCCGCCTCCTGTGTATTTAAGCATGTGCAATTACCGTACAAAATTCCTTACTATTTGAAGTAAGGAGATTTGTAATGTCCTCTAATAAGCTGCAATATCGTAAAATGACAACGGAGGAACTGGTTGTCCTATCCCAGCAAAACGATTTAAAAGCGCTTGAAGAATTAATCAGGCGCGAACAAAAAAATGTTTTTGCTACATTCTCTTATCTTGCGAAAAAACGCGAAAACATTGCAGATTTAACGCAGGAAGCACTTCTGCGCGTTGCTAAAAACATCAATTCTCTTAAAAATCCGAAGCTTTTTAAAAGCTGGCTCAATCAAATTGTGACCAATCTTTTTTACGACGAACTAAGAAAAACATCGCGGAAACCGGATATAATTTCAATGGATGAAGAACCTGATGACTCTGGATTTTCTCTTAAATCAATAATTCCAGATAAAAAATGCAAACCTCCTGAAAAATGCATTTCTTCCGAACTTGAACAAATTATTAAAAATGCAATTCTCAATCTGCCGGAACAATTCAGAGTTGCAATAGTGCTTAGGGAACTTCAGGGGTTAAGTTATGATGAAATTGCAGAAGCTACAAATTCAAGCGTCGGAACTGTCAAATCCAGAATCTCACGTGCAAGGCTTAAGCTTCAGGACGGCTTAAAATCTTATATTTAGAAAGGAGCAAATATGCAGCATCAATTAAATTGTAATCAGGTTGTTACGCTTTTGACGTTCTATATTGAAAATAAACTTGATAAAAGTTTAAGTATTGCCGTCAGAGAACACCTTAATAACTGTAGAGAATGCAGTGAAAAATATGAAAAACTTAAAAGAATTTTAGAAAATTTTTCAGCAATGAAATCTAAAATTGCAGAAGAAGAGTGCGACAATTTTAAAGAATTTGAAACCGAACAATACAAAAGGTTTAAGGCAAATCTTTCAGCGTATATTGATAATGAATTGAGTGATAGCGATAATATAAAAATAAAAAAAATTGCAATATCAAATCCGCTTGCGCGCAAAGATCTTGAAGAAGTCTACGCATTCAAACAGCTTTTGCAGTCATCTTTCAACAGGACAAAAAATGATTTAAAAGATGATTATGCGAGAAGAACGCTTGAAAAAATGTTTGAAAATACAAAGGAAGAAAAGGTTCATCCGTTCTACAAACTTGTCGGGATATTTGCCTGTATAATGGTATTTATGATAATAGGGCTGATAAACCTATTAAACTTTTAAGTCTCCGTATTTTGCATAAGCACGACGCTGGTATTCTGCCATAGAAATTCCGCGCGGCTGCTCTAAATTTTTCAAATTTTTATTCTGCATTCTTGAGAGCATATTTTTTTGCTGTTTAGAAGCATACTCGTTACGCAAAATAGGAGTAATAAGGTTACAGGAGACAATTGATCCCAGCATACTCGCTCCGACATCCACCCCGTTTTTAAAAGATTTAAACTTAGGGGCAATCTCATCAAAATTTGCCAGTTTTGTAATATCAAAATCCCATTTGCCGATAGGTGATACATCTCCTTTTTTCTTTGGGATTTTTATACCTGTTTTCTTTAAATAATCAAGAATTGCAGGGGTAGTCAGTTTTCCCGTAGTGACAAGTTTTGAAGCAATTGCTTTTACTGAATTTGTCACAACATAAAAAGAAACAATATTAACTGCAGCATCTGCTATTTCCTGCGGAATAAGAAAAACTTTTTGCTCTGGAGAAATCTTATCGTTAAATACAACTGCGCCGACCTGAGCAAGAGATGAAAGTATCCATCCGAGAACACCTGTATGGACAAGCATTTTCCCTGGCTGTTCACCGTATTTTTCAAGAATAATATTCTTAAATGCGCCGAATTTACAGGCTGACCAGTGTCCGAAATTTTTCATTATATCGGGAGTTTTCATTTCCTGTCACCTCCCGTTCCGTCTTTATCAATCATGATGTTTGTAAGCCACTTAGTAAGCGGAGCGTCGATAAGGAAGTTCGTAAACATCATAACAACAAGCGCTACTATTGTACCCATAGCATTCTTATACTGGTCAAAGGCATCCTTTGTAACTTTGGAGAAATTCGACGGTTTGAATATTTTCATATCCATAGCCTTAATACAGCCCCATCGGATTGCAACACCAGTAAGGGTGCCGGCAATAATTTTGGCAATAGTCCTTGCGACAGAAACCTCTCTCGTCTTTTCGTCAACATTTTTATTATGAGCGTCAATTACAGGCTGCATAACAATAGCAGTGGCACCCAAGATAAGTCTTTGCTTATCCGAGGTACACTTTTTCCCGAAATTCTCTATTTTTTCAAGAAACTTTTCACTTGAAACAGCTTTGAAATTAGGTATGGCATCATAAATCCGCTTACCCGCAGCACTAACTTTCGAGGTAAACGTATTTCCGAAACTGATATTAGATATTTTATCTATTGACGCCATATTACTACCCAAGAGAATAAAGATTATCAAGCTCCAAAATTGCCTCAAAATCGGGTAATTTTAAGAAACTTTAAGAAAATATTTATCCGGCAAGGGAATAATAACTCAAACAAAAATTAAAGAATAGCTCCTTTAGGCACAACAGTTATCCCGTTTGGAGAAACATGGAAACCGCGGCGGATATCTTCTTCCTTGTTGTAGCCGATTCTGGTATTCGGCGGGATTTGAACATTTTTATCAATAATTGCCCTCTTAATTCTTGAATACCTGCCGACATTGACATCTTCCATCAATATGCTTTCATACACCTGAGAATAACTGTTTACTCTGACATTTGGAGAAAGTACGCATCTTGAAATACTTCCGCCTGAAACAACACATCCTTCGGAGACAAGTGAATTAGTTGCCATACCTACTCTGTCACCTTCCTGCCACACGAATTTTGCTGGCGGATAGTTATAGTTGAACGTTCTTAAAGGCCAATCTTTTGAATAAAGGTTCAATTCAGGATTTGAATCCAGTAAATCCATATTAGCCTGCCAGTATGCATCAATGCTTCCTACATCCCGCCAGTAGCCGCGTTCTGCATCGGTAATCCCCGGAAATTCATTTGTTGCAAAGTTATAAATATAGATATCTTTGCCTTCTGATAAAAGCATCGGGATAACATTTTTCCCGAAATCATGACTTGATGAAGTTATTTGTTCATCTTCATTCAAAGCTTTCAGAAGAATATCTTTGTTAAATATATAATTCCCCATAGAAGCAAGACATTTATCAGGATTCCCAGGGATTGATTTAGGTTTTTCTTTCGGCTTTTCAACAAAGTTAATCAGTTTCCAATTATCATCAACCTCTATAATACCGAATTCAGACGCTTCTTCTATCGGGATAGGAATTGCTGAAATCGTTAAATCTGCATTCTTATTCTTATGGTAACCCAGCATCTGCGAAACATCCATCTTATAGATATGATCCCCGCCAAAGATACAAACATAATCAGGGTCTTCATCCGTGATATGAAAAACATTCTGATAAATAGCATCTGCAGTTCCACGGTACCAGTCTCCGCCCGTTCTCATCTGAGCAGGTGCCAAATCTACATACTGGTTCAAAAACGGAGATAAAGCCCAGCCGCGTGTTATATGTTTGTTAAGCGAATCTGACTTATACTGCGTTAACACTTTTATCTTGAAAAATCCTGAATTAATAAAATTATTAAGAACAAAATCAATAATTCTGTATCTGCCGCCAAAAGGAACAGCCGGTTTTGCCCTGTCTTTAGTTAAAGGAAGCAGGCGTTTTCCTTCCCCTCCTGCCAGTATCATAACCAATGCATCATCAATAGACATATTAACCCTCTTTTTATTAATATAAAAATTATACAAAAGTCATGGGAAAAATGCACTAATACTTAATAACTATTTTAACAGTACCGGTCGCTGCGACTTAATAAATTACAGTAATTTTGGGTTTTGTAGACACAATTTTAGATAAATTTTCTTAACAAATAATAAAAAAAAGTCAAAAAATTTTATTCATTATCATTATAATATTCAAAAACAATACATAGGAGAAAATATGCTCTCAATAAATAGCTCAGCACAAAATTTTACCCCGAATTTTACCGGTCAGAAATATTTCAAATTACCGACAAAAGAAGTCCTTGAATGCACTACTGGCAAAATAAGCCCCGAAACTTTAGAAAAACCGGACGGATTGTTCACAATTTTTTCTAACCTGTTTTCTTTAAAGAAAAATGACCTTAAAGATTTTGCTAAAGTTCCTCTCGGACTGGATCTCTATGCATTATCTTCCGGGGTAATAATAAGAACTAACAACCCGGCAATTGCACAGATATCTCAACGAATAAAAGATCTTCCCATGGCGCAAATGGCAGAAGAAATCAATAAAATAACAAGAAAAATCGGTGATATCTTAAACGTAAAAGTCGATGACGGAATAAAAGAATATAAAGTCGTCAACGGAAAAGTTTCCATATCAAAAGTTGATTAGAGACAAAGGTTAATATATAGGCAATTTTTATTTAAATAACCCCTTTATATACATATAAAGGAGTTATGTTATGGGAATAAGTGCAATAGGAAATTTGGAAATACTTGCAAAGCAAAAAGGCTGTAAAGTTAATCCTAAACTGTATAAGTATGATAAATTAAAAGACAATCGACTAGCAGATTTTTACTCAGCGCAAAAGAAAGTCAAAAGTTATGAAGCATCTAACAAAGACAGAAAATCTTTAAACTACACAACTTTAGTCGAAGACATGCAAAAAGCGGAAGCAGAATACCATGCAGCAGAAAAACTTTATTGCTCCCAGCCTGGTCTGATAAATTTACAGATTTAAAAAGAATCTGCCTAAAAGGAGATTGTTACCTTTTATTTACAACCCCTCCTTGAAATCAAAGATTTCGGTCCTCCCTCAAGGGGAGGACAAAATCTTTAAAATTGCAAAACAAAAAATTTATATTATTTACAGAGTGCAAGCAAAATACCTGCAGCTACACCCGAACCGATTACGCCCGCAACATTAGGCCCCATAGCGTGCATCAATAAGTAGTTTTGAGGGTTAGCCTCTAACCCGACCTTATTTGAAACTCTTGCTGCCATAGGTACTGCAGAAACACCGGCAGAACCGATAAGCGGGTTGATTTTCTCTTTTGAGAAAAGGTTCATCACTTTTGCAAACAATACTCCGCCTGCTGTAGCAAACCCGAACGCTAAAATTCCTAAGACAAGTATAAACAAAGTCTGGGTTGTAAGAAATTGTTCCGCAGAAAGTTTAGACCCGACAGAAAGCCCCAAGAAAATAGTTACTATATTAATTAAAGCGTTCTGCATTGTATCGGATAATCTTTCAACAACACCGCACTCTTTGCAAAGGTTGCCGAATGTCAATGCCCCGATAAGAGGACAGGCATCAGGAAGGAAGATTATACAAAGCCCGAGTACAACAAGCGGGAAGATTATCTTCTCGCGTTTTGAAACTTCTCGCAGCTGCTTCATTTCGATTTTACGTTCTTCTTCTGTTGTCAAAAGTTTCATAATAGGCGGCTGAATAACAGGAACCAACGCCATATATGAATAAGCGGCAACAGCAATTGCCCCTAAAAGTTCAGGAGCAAGCTTTGTTGTAACGTAAATTGATGTCGGGCCATCGGCTCCGCCTATAATACCAATAGCACCTGACTGCGGCAGAGTAAACCCGAAACAACACAAAGCAAGCAGCAGCGCCGCAAAAATTCCAAACTGCGCAGCCCCGCCTAAAAGTGCTGTTTTAGGGTTTGCTATCAAAGGCCCGAAATCCGTCATCGCTCCGACACCCATAAAGATTATGAGAGGAAATAATCCTTTATGAATACCTGCCTCATAAATTATTCCTAAGAATCCGTTCGGCCCCGCAATATCCGCGACCGGAATATTTGACAACAATCCGCCGAAAGCAATAGGTACAAGCAACAATGGCTCAAATTGTTTTTTAATTCCAAGCCACAAGAGAAAACAGCAGATTACAAGCATAATAGGTGAGCCGAACTGATGTAAAAACTGCTCAAATCCGCTTGTGATAGCCGGATCAGGCGGCTGAATAAAATTTGCAATCCCCGTAGACTGCCATAATTTTCCTAAACTGTCTAATATATCCATTTTTCTATCCTTTTCTAATTAAATCTTAGCCGACCGTAACAAGCACATCGCCTGTTTTGACCTTGTCTCCGGCTTCAATTTCAACAGATTTTACAACACCGGTTAGCGGAGATTTGATTTCTGTTTCCATTTTCATAGCCTCTATAACTGCAATCACGTCACCTTCAACAATACTGTCACCTGTAGAAACAAGCACTTTCAATACATTTCCAGGAAGTGCAGCCTTAACTGGAGATGCCTCTCCGCTTGATTCATGTGTATGCGCTTCAATACCGGCTTTAACGTCAATATCATAAAGCTTTCCATTAACAGTTGCTTTTTTGCCTTCAATTGCGACTGCATACTTTTTACCGTTAACTGTTACTGTATAGCCGTTTGAAGAATGAGTTTTCGGTTCGGTTTCGCCTTTTTCGCATTTTCTTACACCGATTGTCCCTTTACCTTCAAGGAATAAAATACCTTTTTCTTTACAAGCAGCCGAAATAAAGATATTTTCATCATTAACAGGAAGTCCGGCATCTTCAAGCCGTTTTGTGGCCGCTTTAATACCTTTGGATTCATCTCGGTCATTTATATCTACAACGAGTTCAGTTGTCGGTTTAAGGTTAAGCTGTTCAGAGGCAATTCTGATAACTTCAGCATCCGGTTCGCAAGGAGTTTTACCAAAATATCCGAGAACCATTTTTCCGTAGCCTTCCGCAATCTTTTTCCACGAACCGAACATGACATTATTAAATGCCTGCTGGAAATAGAATTGAGAAACCGGCGTAACCGAGGTGCCGAAACCTCCCTTCATAACGACTTCTTTCATTGCTGCCACAACTTCAGGGAATTTATCCATTAAGTTGTTATCTCTAAGCATCTGGGTATTTGCAGTCAAAGCACCGCCAGGAAGAGGGGATTGGATAATCATCGGGTTAACTGCAAGAGCTTCCGGCGGAAGGAAGTAATCTTTCATGCATTCTTTAAATATTTCTTCTGTTTCAAGAATTTTTTCAATATTAATACCCAAATCGTAATCAGTACCCTTAACCGCATGCCACATAGAAACGATGTCCGGCTGAGCAGTACCGCCTGATACAGGTTTCATTGATAAATCAATACCGTCAGCACCGCCATCCAGTGCCGCAAGATATGCGGCAAGCCCAGTTCCTGCAGTTTCATGGGAATGGAATCTTATATGAACTTCATTACCCAGAATTTCCCGCGTACGCTTAATTGTTTCATAAACCTTATGCGGATTAGAAGTTCCTGATGCATCTTTAAATGCTAAACTGTCGAAAGGAACTCCCGCATCAAGAATATTTCTCAAAACTTTTTCATAAAAAGCAACGTCATGAGCACCCTCGCATCCAATCGGAAGCTCCATCATCGTAATTGTCACTTCATGCTTCAAACCGTTATCCCTGATACACTGACCTGAATAGATTAAATTATTAACGTCATTCAATGCATCAAAGTTTCTGACTGTCGTCACACCATGTTTTTTAAATAATTTAGCGTGGAGATTGATGATATCTCTTGGCTGGGAATCCAGTCCTACAACATTTACCCCTCTCGCAAGCGATTGTAAATTTATATCAGGCCCTACTGCGGCTCTGATTTTATCCATCGTTTCAAATGCGTTTTCCCTGCAATAGAAAATCGGAGATTGGAATCTTGCGCCCCCCGCAACTTCAAAATGATTAATCCCTGCATTCACAGCAGACTGAAGCGCCGGAAGAAAATCATCAACAAACACCCTCGCTCCGTAAACGGATTGAAAACCGTCTCTAAATGAGGTATCCATCACTTTAATCAGTTTCTTTCCCATAGTTTATATCCTTTCATTTATAAATAATTAACCTTGAGCATTTGCAACCGCAATTGCTACTGCAATTGCCTCATCCTCAGAAACATTTTTTTTAGAGCCTTTTTTCTCTACAATATCAAGTTCTTCCGGAAAGAACTTATTTAGCCATTTAATAAATATAGACATGGCATTCATTGAAACAACCATAATAAAGAGAAATGAAAATACAACACCCATACCTATTGCCAAAAGTACAAGTCCTTCTTTTAAATGCAATAAAAATTCACTCATAAAATATCTCCCATATTAATTATTAAATCTTTTTCCCCGTCAAAGAGCAAAAGTTCTCCGTTTTTAGTAAGACCTTTTGCAATTCCTTTGACTTCTTTATTAAAAACCTTTACAGTAATTTCACTATTTAAAAAACACGAGTGTTCTGAATAATAATCTTCAATAGAAGAAAATCCTTCACTCAAAAATTTTTCATAATCATTAAAAAACATATCGCACAATTTTTTTCTAAAAGCATTACACTCAACAGCATGACCCGTTTCAAGATTTAATGCAGTAACTTTCTTATCAGTCACAAGCTCTAAAGCCCCATTATCAACGTTTAAATTAACCCCAACACCAAGAACAAGCCCCTTAAACTCGTTTCCTTTCATGACAGTTTCCGCTAAAATACCGGCTATTTTTCCTCCGTTTACAAGAACGTCATTCGGCCATTTAATCTCCGGCATGACATTATATTTTTCCAGCAGTCTGCATAAAATAACCGAAAGATACTGGGATAAATTTGAATAAATATCCGCAAACCTCTCCGAAGGTTTCAATACAAATGAAAGAAAAAGGTTATCTCCGCCTAAATCAATCCAGCTTCTTGCAAGCCTGCCTCTGCCGGATGTCTGGCGACAGGCAAAAATTACGGTTTTGTCTTCCAGCTCTGCAAGATGCTCTTTGCCGTACAAATTTGTTGAATCAATCCGGTCAAAATAAATTTCTCTCATTACTCCCCGTAAACTAAGCTAACTATATATAATACTAAACTAAACAAAAAAAATTTGCGATTTTTTTTTTACGAGTTAAAATAAAAACAAGAAGAGGGGAAATGTAATCATGAGTGAAACAGGTCACTGGATATATAACACTGTAATTGGCGGGCATGCAATGAGTTTTAATCTCGACACCATTTTTACTATGTGGTTTGCAATGGCTGTTGTTATTATTTTTGCACTCATTGCAACAAGAAAACTTACAATGGTCCCGACAAAACTTCAGGCTGTATGCGAAACTGTCATGCAGTTTTTTTGGGGAACTCTTGATACAATGATACCTAACAAAAACAGGCACCACGTTCCACTTGTGGCTTCTCTATTTTTATTCATTTTGACCGCAAACCTCATGGGGCAGCTTCCTTTAAGATTAATTCACCTTAAACAGGGCGAACTTGCTTCCCCTACTAACGACTTGAACCTAACGGCTGCCATGGCAATCATTGTTCTTGTTTATTATGTATTTATGGGATTTAAGGCTAAAGGATTCAAGTTCTTGTTCCACGAATTATCTTTTACGGGAGTCATTATGACGCTTGTAGAACTTATTGAAATGATTACAAGACCTTTAAGCCTGGCAATCCGTCTTTTTGCAAATATACTTGCCGGTGAAATTCTTGTTTCGGTGGCACTCGGCTTATTTGCTTATCTTTTGCCGCTGCCGGTTATGTTATTTGAAATACTTGTTGCTTTCATTCAAGCTACGGTATTTATGATGCTTACAATTGCATATGTCTCTGCGGCAACCGGAGATGAACATTAATAGTAAAAGATATAATTTAATATAAGGAGAAAATTATGATCGACACAAACACAACTATGGAACTCGCTAAATTAGGCGGCGGTATCGCAATCGGTTTTGGTGCAATCGGTGCTGGGTTAGGTATCGGTATTGCAACAAAAGGTCTTATGGATGCAATTTCAAGACAGCCGGAAATCGCCGGTAAAGCATTCGGTTTCTTCCTCCTGGGTGCTGCGTTGTCAGAAGCTTGTACTTTGTACGCACTTGTTGTAGCTGCTAAATTGATAGGACTTATGTAGTATGGAATTTAATGCAACATTTTTAGTTTCAATGATTAGTTTCCTCATATTCACCTTTATTATGAATATGATATTCTATAAACCTCTGGGAAATATTATATCCGAAAGGCAGGGATTTATTGACGAAACTACAAAAGTTGCACGAAATATGTCAGATGAAGCCGACAAAATTTCCGCAGACAGAGATTTCAGACTTAACAAAGCTTATAGTGATGCAAAAAAACTTGTTAATGAAAAAGTCGCTGTCGTAAAAGAAGAGGCTCAAAAACGTACGGATGAAGCAAAAAAAGTCAGCAATGAAAATATTCTTGCGGCAAAAAATGAGCTTCACTCTCAGGTCGAGCAAACAAAAGAAGCCCTCAAAGGAAATATCAAAGAGCTTGCTGAAAATATTTCGCAAAAAATTCTCGGTGAGTACACTCAAATCAATGATGTAAACAGTGAAATCATAAATAAGGTAATCAGTTAGAATGAAAGAATTTGCAGAAATATGGGATTTAATAGTCAGAAGTAATACTTTTAACTTTGTATTACTGGTTGCAATTTTCTGGTTTTTATTCAAAAAAATCAATGTCTCCCATTTTATTGAAAAATTACAGCAGGATATTGTTAACACAATAGAAAATGTGAAAAAATCAAAAGAACTTGCAGGAGAAAAATTGTCTAAGGCTAAAGATTCCGTAAAAAATCTTGAAAGCGATATAAAAGCACGGCTCGATCAGGCAGATGTCACTGCAAAGACTATTTCTGACAGTATATATGACTCCACTGAAAAACGAATTGAAATAATAAAGAGTAATGTTGAAAAAACAATTGCCACCGAAGAGAAAAGCCTATCCGCAAAACTTACGGAAAAAGCTGCTGAAGCAGCGGTTGCTATTGCTAAAAATCATATAATTAACACGCTTAAAAACAGACCTGATTTGCATGATAAATATATTGATGAAAGCATACAAGAATTAGACAGGATACAGTTGTAAATATGAATAATTCAACAGAACATATTTCCATTTCCGCAAAAAATTACGCGAATGCTCTTGTAGGTGTCGTGAATGATAAGCAGTCGACTTTTGAAGATATCAGCAGAGATTTTGAAAATATCCGCCAGATTCTCAATATGTCGCCGGAATTACGTGAAATATTGAATAATCCGACAGTTTCTTACGAAATAAAAATTGATATAGTAAATGAAATCTTTAAAAATGAAGTCGGTTCCACAATGCTTGATTTTATAAAGATTCTTATTGAAAAGAAAAGATTCGGAGAATTTTCGCAAATTTATAGAGCTTATATTGAAAAATTAAACGAAATCTATAACATAAAACCGGTAAAAATAGTCTCAGCTATTGAATTGTCCGAAGAAGAAAAACAGCAGGTGATTAAAAAGCTTGAAAATAAATTAAATAAGACAATTCAGCCAGAATGGGAACTGGATGACGATATTATAGCTGGTCTGGTAATCAAAATTGATGACGATGTTATTGATATGAGTATTAAAAACAGACTTGCTAAACTAAAAAAAGATTTGATGTTAAGGTAAGATAAGAGGTTAACTATGGTACTGATAAAACCCGATGAAATAAGTTCAATTATTAAAAGTAAAATTGAAAATTATGAATCCACAACAGAAATTTCAAATACCGGTACGGTAATAGAAATCGGTGACGGTATTGCTAGAATTTACGGTTTACGAAATGTTATGTCGAGTGAGCTTGTTGTATTTGATGACGGCAAAGATACACTCGGGATTACTCTGAACCTTGATGAAGACAACGTCGGTGTTGTAATCCTTGGTGAATACACCCAGATTAAAGAAGGGATGACTGTCAGAACAACCGGCAGAATTGCATCTGTTCCGGTAGGCGACGGCTTAATCGGAAGAATTATCGACCCGACAGGGAAAGCCATTGACGGCAAGGGTGACTACGAATATTCTAAAACAAGACCTATTGAAAGGGTTGCACCTGGGATTGTTACAAGGAAATCAGTTCACCAGCCGCTCCAGACAGGGTTGACCTCCATTGATGCTCTGACTCCTATCGGAAGAGGCCAGCGTGAGTTAATCATCGGCGACAGACAAACCGGTAAAACTGCTATTGCGGTTGATACTATAATTAACCAGAAAGGTAAAAACGTTATTTGTATATACGTTGCAATCGGTCAGAAAGCGTCTACTGTTGCGCAAATTGCTAAAACGTTAGAAGAACACGGCGCTATGGATTATTCAATCATAGTATCCGCAACTGCAAACGAATCTGCTCCGCTACAGTATATTGCGCCATTCGCCGGCGTTGCTGTTGGTGAAGAATTTATGGAACAGGGCAAAGATGTCTTAATTGTATATGATGACTTGAGTAAACACGCTCAGGCATACCGTGCAATGAGTTTGCTTCTGAAAAGACCTCCGGGACGTGAAGCTTATCCGGGCGATGTATTCTACCTCCATTCAAGACTTCTTGAACGTGCGGTAAAATTAAATGACAACCTCGGAGGAGGAAGTATTACAGCGCTACCTATTATTGAAACACAGGCAGGGGATGTTTCAGCATACATTCCGACTAACGTAATTTCAATTACTGATGGTCAAATCTTCCTTGAAACAAACCTCTTCAATTCAGGGGTAAGACCTGCAATCAACGCTGGTATTTCAGTATCACGTGTAGGCGGTGCTGCACAGACTAAGGCGATTAAACAGGTTGCAGGTAAATTAAGACTTGACCTTGCCCAATTTAGAGAATTGGAAGCTTTCGCTCAATTTGCATCAGATTTGGATCAGGCTACAAAAAATCAGCTTCTCCGCGGTGAAAAATTGACGGAAGTATTAAAACAGCCTCAATATGCTCCTCTCAGTGTTGCAGAACAGGTGTCAATCCTTTTTGCGGCTAACGAAGGCATACTTGATGATGTTCCAAATACTGATATTTCAAAATTCAAAAAAGACTGGTTTGTTCACCTGAACACCAATTTAAAAGAACTTGTTGAAAATCTGAATGCGGGCAGTGCACTTTCAGATGAGGATAAAAAACTTTTGAAAGAGCAGCTTGAAGCGTTTAAGAAAACATTCTAAAAGGAGAGTTGAATATGAAATGTTACAATCATCACGATAGAGATGCATTCGGAATTTGTACAGTCTGCGGCAAAGGGCTGTGTCTTGAATGCATGAATGACAAAAATTCTGTTATTACATGTAATGATAAAAAATGCATTAATAGAATTAAACGTATAAAATTGTGGAGAACTTTTTTATATATAGTATTAGTAGCATTGCTTTTATTCCTCATCTTTGACTAAAATAACGGACTAAAAATATGGCGAATCTTAAAGACATAAAAAACAGAATAAAAAGTGTAGAAAGCACAAAGAAAATTACACGTGCAATGAAAATGGTTGCAGCGGCAAAAGTAAAAAAGGCGGAAAGTACAGTAAAAGCTTCGCGCCCGTTTACTGCTGAATTAAACGGTATGTTCAGAAAACTGTTAAATTCAGTGGGCACCTACAGCGCAACAACGCTTAAAATTAAATCAGCCGTTGACAATTATCCTGAATTGCTGCAGACAAGGGAATTAAAAACTGCAGGGATGCTTATTATAACATCAAACAAAGGTCTTGCAGGCGCATATAATGCTAACGTAGTAAGAAAAACTGTTAAAAAAATTCAGGATTATAATGCGCTGGGAATTCATGTAGTTTTATTTATAATAGGTCAAAAAGGGATTTCCGCACTTAAAAGAAAAGTAGAAAATTTGGATTGTGAAATTGCTAAAACTTATCTTGAAGTTGCAAATAACCCGTCCGGAACAACATGTTCTCTCGTAGTTGAGGATCTTGCGGAGTATTTTGTCAATAAAAAAATTGACAAAATTGAAATTATTACAACAAGGTTCAAAAATATGATGAGCTATTTTGTTGAGGAATGGGAAGTACTTCCTCTTCAACAGCCAGATGAAAAAGAAGCTAAATTACACGATAATGTAGTTGACCCGATAATGGAATTTGAACCTGATATGCATAACGTATTACAAAAGGTTGTGCCTATGTATATTACAAACATTATTTATCAGGCAGTTTTAGAGGCTCAGGCAAGTGAACTGGCTTCAAGAATGACAGCAATGTCTGCGGCGACAACCAATGCAGAAAAAATGATCAGCACATTATCCATTGAATTCAACAAATCCAGACAGGCTGCAATTACGCAGGAAATTGTTGAAGTTGTATCAGGCGCCCAGCAGATTAGTTAGAAAAACTTTGGTACTAAAAGTATATTTGCAGGCAAAATATTAAGTATGCTCAGATTTTAGCATACAAGGAAACGACTAATTCCACTAAAAATGGATAGAAATGTCACCCCTGAAATAAATTCAGGGCAGGCTCTGAACTGGCTTCAAAATCAGTTAAGCCGAATGGCGACACGTGATTTTATGCCCCTGCCTGGCGTTTCAGGGTCTCGTTGTTTTGAGCTACTGCACTTCGTAAAGGACAGGCTCACTCAAAAATTTTTAGATCCTGAAACGAGTTCAAGATGACAAATTTTTTGGTTCGCTTTGTCAAACAGCATATTTAGTGGAAACTTGTATATTATTTCCCAAAAATTTACTTTTATCAATCTGGTAATTTGCCGTAAAATTTTGCTTTCCGCCAGCAGAAACAGCTTGTTCTCCAGTCTGCTTATTTAACGCCTCAGCACCGGAATTTTGCTGAGCGGCAAGTTTTGCAAGCCGCTTAGCTTCGTTTTTACGGGTCATATAGTCGTTCAATTTCGGAATTCCGAAGCCGAGTACAATTGCCGAATAAGCGTATCCGACAAGCTGTGCAATATTCAAATGGCGGAGTTTTACACGGGTTAATTTATCTTCTTTCGGCAAAAGTTTCATTAATTCCTTAAACGGCAATGCTTTTCCGTCTTTTACCGTTGAAATTCCGTGTTTTTCAAGTGCGGAATAGAGGACTTCATCCCTTGTTTTAAGACTTGAATTAGTAAGCCATTTCATAAATCCTTCACCGTCTTTTTTAGCCATATTAATTAATGAACCGCTTTTATCAAGAAGTTTTGCGGTACCTTTTGTAATAAGGCTTCCCAGAACGAGAAGGCTTGCAAAACCTAATGTATCTTTAACTGCAGATTCTCTGAGTTCATCTCTGTCGCGCGCTGACACTAAACGTGACGCAATTGTTATACCGTAAACCATTTTTAACTGGTTAATAGTAGGGAGCATTCCCTGAAATTGAACTTTTGACATAAGTTCTTTCGGTTTTGTTGTAATTGTTGCAATCGCGCAGGTTGCAAAGATTAATCCGGCAAGTATTTTTTCTAATTTAAATTGAGCTGAATTATCTTTTTGGCGCCCAGGAACTCCAACAAAGCCGTCCTGACCTGTTTTCTTTTTGGTAAGATACATGTTCAATGGCTGAACAGACACCCCGAACAATGTAGCAAAACCAAGTCCTGCAGCAGCTCTGTGCAGGTTAAAGTGCCTTAGAGATTTTATAAATTCATTTGATTTTAAATCGGAAGTTTTTTCAAATATTTTCTTAACATCTTCAGTCTCAAAAGACTGCATAATGTTATAAATATTTGAAATCATATTTTTTAAGCTTGTTTCAGATTCCTTATTAAAGGCGGAAAGTTTAACGCTCTTTTCGCCGCCCGTTGAGGAGGTAATCACTGAATAAATATAATCACGTGCTTCTTTATCGAGTTTTTTCAGAGATTTATCGCTTAATTTTTCGTGGAGTTTTTCAACAACCTTAGCACGCGCATCATCTTTAATTCCAACCCAGCCGGTTTCTGCATCGGCTTCCGAATTTCTGACTTTTATACTTTCTAATATTTTATTTAAAGAATTTTTCAGAGGATCAGCAGCATTAGATTGTACTGATTTGTTATGAATATTTGCGATTATATCAATTGTATTGTTATCGGCAAAAATATGGTTCATATTAAAGCCATATTTATTTTTCAAAGTATAAGCAAGTGCTGCGCCTGCGACAGTTCCGTATACCCCGACCATTGCGTGATTGAATGTTCCTGCCGATTCTCTTCTGCCGGTTTCAACACCCGCAAGAGGCCCTCTTTTGTGAAAATCATAAATCGTACGCGGAAGAACCATAGTACAAAGATCCATTGTATTTGCGCCGATTGCCTGATTTACGTCAAAAAATCTTAACGCTGTTGTGCCTGCAAGTGCCGCCGAGTCTGCAAAGCCTCTAAATCGAATATCTTCTTTGCTATCTTTTTTACTATTTATATTTTGCGGGGTTATATGCTGAACTTTCATTTTCTTGTCCTTTATGAGTTAAAGAATGCCTTAAACGGCGGAGTTTTGTTTACCTTCCCTGAGAATTGCTGTATTGCAGGATTTATATGAGCATTAATCTGCCGTACATCTGTTATTGTCGGATTTACACCCTGTTCTTTTTTCATAGCTTCCAGTCTTTCGCGTTCTTTTTTATTAACCTGGGTTCTTGTGTAGACCGGAATAAATATCCCTAGAGAAATAAGTGAGAATGCAATATTTCCAAGCTGGCAGATTGATCTAAGATTTTTGTTTTTATTTCTCAGAACTTCATCTTTTATCGCCATAATTTCATCGGTCGACTTGATAGATGTATGTTTTGCCCAGTTCCAGAACCGCTTGATTATATTATCACCCTCTTTTGAATTTTTCAAGTGGGTCAACAACTGTGAATCTTTATTATATTTATCTAAAAGAGTTGCGATTGCTTTTGCCGCATAATCGCCTAAGAAATAGAAGCTTGAGAAAGTTGCGATATCACGAATGGTGTTTTCTTTTAATTCATTGGTATCTTCAGAAGTTGCGATACGGCTTGAGAAAGTTGCGGCTGAAATTATTCTTGCCTGATCCATTGTAGGGAAAATATTTTTGAACTGGAACATCTTGAGGCTCGGTCTGTCCATCCACATTGAAAGCCCTGCAACACCCCACATCAACGGCACTGCAAAAAATTTTTGTGCGGTTAATTTTTTCTTTTCTTCAGGTGTCAGAACGCGTTCTTTATCGTCATTATAAATCGGAGCGCCTTTTTTGCCTGAAAGTTTATGAGTAATCCATCTGTTGATAGGCTGTGCGGATATCGCAAGCGGAATAATTACGCCAAGCCCTGCAACACTCTTCCAGTTAACAAGTTTTCTTGCACGCTTAAAGTATTCAGAAATATTTTTATCGTCAACATCAAGTTTTGCAACGTTATGCAGAACTTTAGACATACTGTCGCAGAGGGATTGGAGGTTGTTTGAAAAATATCCTTTATCTCCTGCAAATTTGATATTTTCTGAAATCCCTGTTCTTGTAATAATTGCTTTATAGGCTTCTGCATTAATTTTCTTATCAGGGTTTTCTGAAACTATATTCTTAGCCCATTTTTTAAGTGTATTTATATATTCATCATCATTAGCGAAAATATCTTTAAAATGTTTTTCGCCGCCCTTGTCTATATCGCCTGTAATTCCGGAAATATTGTCAAAAGTATTTTTCAGAGTGTTAAATATTCGGGTTTCTTTATCGGCACCATTAGATTCTTTATAATATTTTTCAATTTTACTTAAAGCATCGCCATTAGCCCAGCAGTGCGAAAGACCGGCTTTATGCTTTGTGAAATGACCCATAATCGGTTTTTGCATTAATGACGCCACACCGGCAACAATAAAGCCCGGGATAAGACAGTTGATTATAAGTCCTGAAGATTCCCGTCTGAAAGCCTCAAATCCACCCTGAATATTCAAATGGCGCTCTTTTTTCTCATTCCCGTTTTCATCTTTCTTTTTTGAACCGATAAACGTTTCAAAAAAAGTTCTCGGCAGAATTGCTGTTGATAAATCAAGCACGGACACATTAACCATAGGCTCTTTTTCACAAGCCTGAATACCTTTTATAAGCAAATCACCAACACCCTTAAAAGCCGGCTGCTGAGATTGAATTTTATGTATATCCTTTTTAGGGGTATATTGTTTTCCTGTTCCGCTAATCTTTTCAATCATAAATACTTTTTGTCTGGATTTATTGTTGTCTAATGTACACTTAATTATAACAACACTACAAACGGATTAAAAGCCCTCAAGATAAAAAATTGCGTGCATAAGCCTTAATGTAAAGACAATATTAAGACGGCCTTTTGTGTTTTTTTATAAAAATAGAGTAATTTTAAATAAAATTTTTAGTTTTTATGTGAAATTTTAATAAATAAAAGTCAGAAACTGAGAAAATTTCCGAAATTTTTGCCTGTTTTAATTGTAAAATTTTGTAAAGATTTTTCGAGAGCAAGCCAAAAAGTATAGACAAAATATATAAAACTCTCTTTAAAACCATGACAATCATAGTAATAAAATTTGCACGTATAGAAATTTTAAAAGAAAATTTTATGAAAAATAAAGCAGACTCAAAGTGCCAGGAAGAAATAAAACCTCCCTTGAAAAGGGCATTGTTAACTTTTTACTGCTATAAATTTTATTATTTTTGTCCTCCCCTTGCGGGAGGACCGAAATCTTTGATTTCGAGGAGGGGTAGCAATGAAAAGTTAACAAACTCCTAGAATAGGGGGCGGGGAAAATTTTTGTCATTGCTAGCAATAGCGAAGCAATCCAGCCTTTTTTATAGTGAAGGGTGAAGGGTGAAGGGTGAAGGGGCAGTTTAGTTGAAAAGGTTGAACGGATGAATAGTTGAAATGGGGACAAAAAATGCCTCCCTTACCAAGGGAGGTGGCGCGATAGCGCCGGAGG
>CALUTK010000037.1 GCA_944323675.1 Candidatus Gastranaerophilales bacterium
TTTAGATAATCATCTGTCTGGTATTGTGATTACTCACAATCTCAAGCGATTTTTTAGAAGTGGGCGGACAGCCTTTAACCTTCAATTTAATCTTGCATCCTGCCGGGGGTTGCCTGGCCGGTATCTCTCAATACCGCCGGTGAAGCTCTTAACTCACCGTTGCACCATCGCTCGTACTAAAAAAGCCGTTAGCAGTATATTTTCTGTGGTCCTATCCGCCAGCTCACGCTGCCCGGAGTTTCTCCGGCGGCCTGTCCTCGGATGCACGGACTTTCCTCACCTAAAAGGCGCGATTATCCGGCTGCTTTATTTAGCTGTATATTAGCACAGAAAAATCTTTTTTGGAATGTTCAATTTTGGGGACTTATATCGCAGTTTACACTAAAAAACGCAGAAATGTCACCCCTGAAATAAATTCAGGGCAGGCTCTGAACTGGCTGCAAAATCAGTTGAGCCGAATGGCAAAACGTGATTTTATGCTCCTACCTGGCGTTTCAGGGTCTCGTTGTTTTGAGATGCTGCACTTCGTAAGGACAGGCTCACTCAAAAATTTTTAGATCCTGAAATAAATTCAGGATGACAAAATTTTTGGTTCGCTTTGTCAAACAAATTCAGCATGACACTTTTGTGCATCTGGTGTAAACTGCGATATAAATTCCCAATTTTGTATAGTGTAAAAATTAACGGACGAACTATTGCCAAGGTGCTAAGAGTGCGGCAACATCGGCCGAGTCATACCCGGCAAACAAAAATCCTAAAATGCATCAGTTTTGATAGGGTTTTTGAATTTTGTAATATTACCCTGAAAGAGAAGTTTTATTGTCGCAAGTCCGCCGTTTCTGTGTTTTGCAATAATTATTTCGGATTCGCCTTTAGAAGCGGCTTTAACAGCTTCTGCATCTTCCTCATCATTTTTCTTATAATATTCGTCACGGTAGATAAACATAACAATATCAGCGTCCTGCTCAATGGAGCCGGATTCCCTCAAATCTGACAGCATAGGACGTTTATCCGTTCTGCTTTCAACCGCACGGGATAACTGCGATAATGCAATTACAGGAACATCAAGTTCTTTTGCGAGAATTTTTAATCCCCTTGATATCGCGGAAATCTGCTGCATTCTGTCTTCTCGGCCGCTTCCTTCCATAAGCTGTAAATAGTCAATCAGGATTAATCCGAGATTCTTTTCTTCCATTTTCAAGCGGCGGCATTTTGCACGGATATCTGTAATCGTACATCCGCTTGTATCATCAATATAAATAGGAGCCTGAGCGAACGCGTTCATAGCTTCGGTAAGTTTTTCCCAGTCTTTCATCTGCATATTCCCGGTTTTTATTCGCTGAGAATCAATTTCAGCTTCCGAACATAGCATACGTTGTACAAGCTGATCCCTTGACATTTCAAGGGAGAATATCGCAACAGGAACTTTCGCCTTTATTGCAACATTCTGCGCAATATTGAGAGCAAATGCGGTTTTTCCCATTGCAGGACGGGCGGCGAGAATTATTAAATCGGATTTTTGAAGCCCGTTCAGCACAACATCAAGGTCAAAAAACCCTGTCGGCACCCCTATAAGTTCATCTTTATGGTTGTAGCGGTATTCAATTTTTTCATAGGTATTAACAACCAAATCCTTAACATGAACCAAATCGCTTGTTGATTTTCTTGAGGCTATATCAAAAATTAATTTTTCTGCATTGTCAAGCGATTCATCAATAGGGTTCATGTCATAACCGTAGCCGACAATTTCCGATCCGGCATTTATAAGCGCCCTTTTAATCGCTTTTTCCTGAATAATTCTTGCGTAATATTCTACGTTAGAAGTTGTGATTGCGTTGTAGCTTAAATCATTGATAAAAGAACGACCTCCGGCAGCGTCCAGTTTTGAATTATAGCTTAAAACATCCGAGACTGAAATAATATCAATTTTTTCATTCTGATTAAAAAGTTCCAGCATTGCCTCATAGATATACCTGTGCGCCGGTTTATAAAAACTGTCCGGCTTTAATGTTTCAACAACTTTTGTAATAACGCGCGGATTCACAAGAATCGCGCCGAGTACAGCTTCTTCCGCTTCCACATTCTGCGGCAAAAGGTTCAAATCCTGATTGTTATTCTTTTTTTCTTTTACTGGCGGCATGCTTACTCCTTAACTTTTGATTACCATGATATAACATCAAGATTCAAATATCCCATGACCTTTAAATATTTTTACAATCCAATCAGCCGGTTTGTGCTGCGGAGAAACCCAAACCTGAAATTACGTCATTGCGGGCTTGACCATCAATCGTACAGTCACTGCATTCGACGATTCTGCGATTCCGGCGAATAACAAAAGATTTTATTTAACCCCTCGCCATTCGCTTTTTGTAAAATTTTATTTAAAAAGGGTTTAAAAATCATGAAAAATGAGTTATACTACAAATGTAACAATTTGTAGAAAGGGTTTATCGCTAACTTAAAATAACAGTATTGCCATCTATATGACGTATTGTAATTTGTGTTGCAGAAAAGTAAAATTGTTTAAGGAATGTTAAATTTGCATGCAAATTTGACAATTATTCATCTTGACGGTTTTTGAGAAGGTAAACAGGCAGGCGGAAATTTTGGAAAAAAATTTAAAAAAAGAAAATAAAGAATCCATAGTAAAACGTTCGGGACGAAAGTCTGTGGAGCGTGTTTCTAACCCTATTCTTAAAGAAAAATCTCCTGTTGAGATTAAAACCGCCTCACAAACCAAACAAAAATCCGTTAAACAAGAATCTAAGGCTCCCGTTACTTCTCCTGCAGTAAATAACAATGCGGAAATCGTTGCTCGCCTGAATAACTTTAACCTGAGTAAGAGTACTAATAAGCTTTATGCCGGCTATTTGACAAATCCGCTTGCTGCCGGCAGACCTGTCGATTATACGGGCATGCTTATGGAGATGAATACCGCATTAAAAGGTAAAAAAACTCTCCACGAACTTTATACTGTCCTGCATGAATTATTTTCGGATAAACTTAACTGCACCTTTACAGGATTCGGGCTTTTCCACGAAAAATCAAAATGCATAAACCTGAAACTCACAACAAAAATGGGAAGCACTTATTCTTCAAAAATATTCCTTTCTGATGAGCAAAATCCTGTTGTTGAATGCTTTAAAAACGCCTCTACAGTGCTTTTAAAAGATAATAAATTTCTAAATATTCCGTATATGCAGCCATCTTCGACAATTATTCTTCCGCTTGTTTCAATCAACAACAATATGGGAGTTCTGATTCTCGGAAAAGACAACACCGACTGCAATACAGGCTTGTTATCTTTTGTTGCAAGCTATGTTGCAATGTTTGTGCAAAACGTTGACCTGCTTGAAAAAACCAACAAATTTGCAAACACTGATACTCTTACAACTCTCTATAACCACAGAGGATTTCAGGAGGTTCTGGCAAATGAATTAAAGCTTGCGGAAGATACGCATACAGAACTTTCCATCATTATGTTTGATATAAATAACATCTCAAAAATTAACCGTGAACTCGGGCATGCCAAGGGTGATGAGGTTATAAAACTTCTTGCTGAAAAAGTTAAACAGAATATGCGTTCAACCGATAAAGCAGGACGTTACGGCGGTGATGAGATTGCAATAATTCTCCCGAATACAAACACAAAAGACGCCAAATACCTTGCTGAATACATAACCTACACGCTCTCGTGCTGTTTTGTGGATGATGTGGGACCAGTTAAGGTGTCTGTCGGAATTTCAACATACCCTGACTGTTCAACTAATCAGGAAAAACTGCTTATCCTCGCAGAACAGGCAATGTATATCTCGCAGGCTCGCGGTTACAAAGAAGGAATGTCCGCTATTATAAGTTCATCGGATTTTGACTTCTGGGACGATGCCGCTCTCAATTCGTTTGCGGAAGTTGTCGCAAAACGCCACGCGCAGCTCGGCATCAACTTTGAAGAAGAACTTGTACATAAATTCAACAACGAACAAATTATTTCCCAGAATCACCTTATGGAACTTGCAAATTCACTTGCAGGGGCAATTGACGCGAAAGACCCTTATACAAAAGGTCACTCTACATCGGTTTCAAGATACTCGGAAGCTCTCGCCCGCGCAATAAACCTGCCGGAAGATGAAGTACAGAGAATTACATTGGGCGCCCTCCTGCACGATGTCGGGAAAATCGGTATTCCTGAAACTGTCCTCAAAAAGCCGGGCAAGCTTGAGGATGATGAATGGGAAATTATGAAACAGCACCCTGTAATAGGCGCAGAAAAAGTTCTTATGCCGAATGAAGCTCTACGGGACTTAATCCCGATGGTGAAATACCATCACGAACATATCGACGGCTCTGGCTACCCTGAACACCTGAAAGGTGAAAATATTCCGCTCTCTGCCAGAATAGTTGCCGTTGCAGACGCATTCCACGCTCTCATAAGCGACAGACCTTACAGAAAAGGACTCGGCGTTGAAAAAGCATGTGAAATATTAAAAGACGGCGCCGGAAAATTCTGGGATAAAGATTTGGTACGTCATTTTATATCAATTGCTCCGTCTCTATCGACCATTATATAAGGCTTTCAGCCTAAAACACTTGCATAAATTCGATATATAGTGTATAATAGGCGAATGGAGGGTTGAAAATATCCTCCGGATATTTACTAAACCAGGAGAACACAAATGTACCAAGATGAAAAACTGATTTGTGAAGATTGCGGAGCAGAATTTATCTTCACAGTGGGTGAACAGGAGTTTTACGCAGAAAAAGGTCTCGTCAACAAACCTAAAAGATGTCCTGAATGCAGAAAACAACGCAGACAGAGAAACAGAAGACAGAGAAGAATGTATAATGCAGTTTGCTCAAAATGCGGAGCTCAAACACAGGTTCCGTTCAAACCTATTCCGGGCAAAGAAGTTTATTGCAAGGAATGCTTTGTTAAAACAACAGAAGCTGCTGCGGAATAATTAAATAAATATAATAAGAGTAAAACCGGAGGCGCATTTTTAATAAATGCGCCTCCGATATTTATTGATAAGAATTAACAGGGGTTGACAAATTTAAAAAAATCGTTAATATAGTCATGAGCAAAATTAAGAGGAGCTATATTATGGCGAACTATAACAGTAATTCCTTGTTTTCAGGAATTTACGCAGGTTTAACCAATACGTATTCTTATCTTGCAAGCCAGTACCCGAACGGCTTGACCCTTGAAAACATTGCGGAAGCCCGCGCAGATTCATCAAAAACACAATATATTAATCCGACATTTGCATCATATCTGCAAAACAATTTTGCAAGTATTGATGATGGAGACGGAACAATTACAGCGGATGAAATGCAGCAATTCACCTCACAAATGTCAGCAAAAGGACTCACAAAAGCTGAACTCACACAGTTGTATGCGTCTGGCGCAAGCGGATTATCTGCTGATACAATTAACAATATTCTTGAACACTTCGACGATATGGACACAAACCACGACGGACGTCTGACTAGTGCGGAAATTTCTGCCTACAGTGTTAATTCCGCCAGAATGGAAAAAGAAGACGAGTTTAACAACAGGTTTGCAACAGATATGTCCGTGTTCTATGGAAGCGAAAGTTCATCAACAGACGGTACTTACAGTATGTTGAGCTACAGATATAAAAATTCCAATTCCTAGTAATATATTCTTAGTAACAGCACTTTGTGCAAGAAAAAGGGAAGTTTTAATAAGGCAAATTCTTTAAAAGGAATCTGCCTTATTTTTTATAACCGGTAAATATAATAATGTTTCAGTTTTGCTTTTTTATCCTAAAAATAAGTGATTAATTTCAACCTTTCACTGACTTTTGTTTTTCTATAATTTTTAAAAGCTGTCTGTAGGCGCTTCCCCATTCTGCCATAGAGTCCAGCACAACAGCAAGACTGTAGCCGATATCTGTCAGAGTATATTCAACCCTCGGCGGAACCTCCGGAAATACCTTCCGCTCCACAAGTCCGTTATCTTCCATTTCCCTCAGGTTTGAAGTTAATACTTTTTGAGTTATTGTTCCGAGTGATTTTTTTAATTCCCCAAATCGCTTTGTACCTGTTAAAAGATCTTTTATTATAAGAACTTTCCAGCGGGAGTTCATCATCATTAAAGTTGTTTCAACAGGGCATTTAGGAAGGTCTTTAAGAAGCATTGTTTCACCTATAGTATCTTTTGGTAACTATTGATTTTATAATAGTACAAAGGGTTTCGGGGTGCAAGTTTGTAAATATTATGGTATAATATGTATAGACAAAGAGGTGTTTTATGTACAGAATCGGTATTGGTTACGATATCCACAAACTCACAACAGGCAGGGATTTAATCATCGGCGGGGTTAAAATTACCCATGAAAAAGGGCTTCTCGGGCATTCTGACGCAGATGTGCTTATCCACGCCATTATTGACGCTATGCTGGGCGCGCTTGCACTTGCCGATATCGGAACCCTTTTTCCAGATACCGACCCTAAATATAAAGATATTGACAGCACTGTTCTTTTAAAACATGTTTTTGAACTTATTTTGGAAAAGGGTTATGAGGTGGAAAATATCGACAGTAATATTATTGCACAGCAGCCGAAAATGATGCCTTATATTCCCAAAATGAAAGAAATTCTCTGCGGAATTTTGAAACTGGAGACAGATAAACTCTCTATCAAAGCAAAAACCAAAGAAAAACTGGATGCTGTTGGACAGGAACTTGCCATTGAATCAAATGCTGTTGTTCTTTTAAAAAAGGTTTAAAGAATGGATATTGTAAAAGAGATAAGAGAGCGGATTTTACAAGAATCAGAGGAGAAGTTCCGGAAATTTTCATCTTCTCTTTTGCCCGGTATTAATAATGTTGCGGGAGTCCGGCTGCCAATTTTAAGAAAACTTGCCCGCGATATCGTAAAATCCGACTGGCAGACTTATCTAAAAAATTCTGATTGCCGTTTTATGGAAGAAACTATGCTCAAAGGTATGGTTATCGGACTTTTAAAAGAGCCGCCTGAAGTCATGCTTCAATACATTGAAAATTTTATCCCGCAAATCAATAATTGGTCTGTGTGCGACAGCTTTTGCGGCGGGTTGAAGTTTATAAAACAAAATAAAAAGCTTGTATGGAACTTCCTGCAAAAATATCTGAAATCCGATAAAGAATATGAAATCCGTACAGCTGTTGTTATTTTATTGAATTTTTATATTGACGAGGAATACATAAGCAGCGTACTGGATTGTCTGAACCGTATAAAAACAGATGATTATTATGCCGGAATGGGAATCGCATGGGCTGTTTCAATATGTTATATAAATTTTGAAAAAGAAACTCTTGATTTTCTTAAAAAATGCAATCTGGATAATTTTACATATAATAAATCAATCCAAAAAATTACGGAATCATACAGGGTTCCAAAGGAAACAAAAGAAAAACTCCGGTTAATGAAGCGTAAGAGTGCTGTTAATAAGTTCTGACAAATTTTAGATATATAAAGCGGGTAAATAAAAAATTGTATATTTCAGAAATGCAGCAAGCCTGATGGATACCCTACAACTTACACAAACCGCCCTCTTAATAAGAGAGCGGTTTTCAACTATCCGTAATCCCGGCTAAATTATATTATTCTGCCGCAAGCCCGCCTTTATGGAACATTGCAAGTTTTTCAAGGTTCCACTGTTTTGCTTTTATGTCCTCAATATGATTTTCAATGTCTTGGAGTTCCGCAAGCAGTACTGATAATTCTTTCCGCTCCGGAATAAACGGTCTTGATTCATCAACCGTCCAATTCATCGGGAGGCAGTTATTTTCAAATAATTCTTTGTCGTTCATAACAATATATTCCTCTATTTTTTGAGGTTCTTCAATCTTTTTGCGATATAAACGAGTGGAAAAGATCAATTAAATCAAATTTACCGTATTTAAAAGGCATTGGTTTGTCTTCATATTCGCTTCCTGTAATCTTTTGCAAATCCTGCATTTGTCTGTAGTCAAGCGAATTGAAATCAAAGCTTGTCATTTCAGCGTAATCAATCATTAATTCGTCCATATCCAAAACTTTTTTGTTTTTCATTACACACTCCTTTTGTGACTAATAACAATTTCTCTATCGGGTCAAATTCAGAAAAACTTTAGTATTTTTGGACAATCTGTTACATAATTTTACAAAATTTGTGCCGGCCGGCGGTTTTCTGCGTGGTAAAATATAGAAAGAAAGGTCGCTATACAGAATGAAAGAAAAAGCAGTTGATTATTATATAAATAAAGGATATTCGTGTTCGGAAAGCGTTGTAAAAGCAGCAATAGATGAAGGGTTATGCGATGAATCTATTTTAGCCTGCGCAACAGCATTTTCAGGCGGAATGTCCTCGGGATGCCTTTGCGGTGCGGTTGCAGGCGCACAGCTTGTTGCGGGGTTTAATTTCGGGCGCGAAAACTCAAAAGGAAATCCGAATGAAGCAAGGGCAAAAGCAAAAGAAATAATAGAAGAATTTAAACGCCGGAATAAATTTACCTGTTGTAAGGTTTTAACTGCGGGTTTAGAGGGTGCAGAAAGAAAAGCTCACTGCTCAAAAATGGTTGCAGACGGTGCTGAAATTGCAGAAGAAGCTGTAAAGGTTAAGAGTTATGCTTAATCTGCTTGCAGTATTTGCCGGCGGCGGGCTTGGGTCTGTCATCAGATATTTAACCGGAATATATTTTATCCGGACATTCCACACAAATCTTCCGGCAGCAACTTTTGCCGTTAACATTGCTGGATGTTTTATTCTCGGATTTTTGTACATTTTATTTATAAACAAGACCGATTGGAATGAACCGTTAAAGTTTGCACTGACTGCAGGTTTTTGCGGAGGCTTAACAACATTCAGCACATTTTCAATGGAAGTTTTTGAAATGATTAAAACCGCCCAGTATTTTCCGGCGGTTATCTATGTACTGATGAGTATTGCAGCCGGTTTAATCGGAGTAACTATAGGAGCGTATTGTGCAAAATTTTGTATTTGATAAATTGAATTTTCTCACAGCCGGTATGCCGTTGAGTACCGGAAAAGCAAGCTATAATAGAGCTTTTGAGATATTAAATGAACTCAGCCTTGACGGTATGGAGCTTGAATTTGTGCACGGTGTCAGGATGTCTGAGGACACCCGCAGACTCGTAAAAAAAGAAAGAGAAAACCGAAATCTTATTCTGACAGCTCACGCTCCTTTTTATGTAAACTTAAATTCCAAAGAAGAAGATAAGGTTGAGGCGAGTGTTCAGAGAATTATTGAAACAGGAATCGCGGCAAATGATACAGGTGCATTCAGTATAACCTTCCACGCGGCTTTTTATATGCAGCAGGACAAGGAGGAAGTGTACAATAAAGTTAAAAACCGTGTAGGTGAGATTTCCGAATATTTTCACAAGAATAATATAAATGTCTGGATTCGTCCGGAAACAACAGGAAAAGGCACCCAGTGGGGCGATTTAGAGGAAATTGTAAGACTTTCAAAAGAGTTTGATAATGTTCTGCCGTGTATTGATTTCTCGCACCTGCACGCAAGGAGTGCCGGTAAATATAATACTTACGATGAATTTTCAAAAATTCTTGAAACTGTCGGCAAAGAACTCGGACAGCGGGCAATTGATAATTTCCACGCGCATCTTGCCGGAATTGACTATGGAGATAAGGGCGAGAAAAAACACCTGATACTGAATGAATCTGATATGAATTACAAAGATCTTTTAAAAGCGTTTAAAGAATTCAATGTAAAAGGCGCACTTGTATGTGAAAGCCCGAATATTGAAGACGACGCTGTTCTTTTGAGGGAATATTATTATTCACTTTAATTTGTACGTGAACTTTTTGCATAAAAGACCTCTGTCCATTATCATAAAATATTTTGCCGGTTCAACATCTTTAACTAAACTGACACCTTGACTCTGGTTATTCACATCTTAAGTTATTCCCGTTTCAACTAAAAATAAAAAGCAGACAAGAAAAGTCTGCTTTTGAAAAAAAGGAGTTCTATGCTGGTAAACAACTTCGTTTATGTCAGAAAAATTTTTAATTCGCCGGATTAAAAGAATGTCGAATGTCCGCTGCCGGCTCCCCGACAGCCTTTATCAAAATATCAATAACCTTCGGCATCTGGCAGACAAATGAATATCTGCCGTTTTTTAAAGAACACTTACTGCAGTCGCACCCGATTGAATAGCATTCTAAGGCCTGCTCAGTCCAGCTTTTTGTAATAGAATTTGAAATCTCCCCGTTTGTTCCGGGTTGAAATTCAGTATCAATATAATCCCTTTCCATACTAACCGCCCCCTGCTTTAAGTTATTCCTCACCCATTATTATTTTAACGCGGAAAAAGGGGGATTTAATCCTCTGTTTGGAGTAATTTTTCAAAAACTGCGCTGTTGTAACGATTGTCTATGGCGCTATATGGCAGCACTACTCCGCCAAATTCTTTTTCTATATTTTTTATCACATTCAATTGTCTGCCGCGCGGGACATAATCCATTTTGGTCACAACTGTAAATATCGGTAAGTTATACGCCATCACCCATTCTCTCATCTGGTAATCGTTTTTCTGAATATCATGGCGGCCGTCTATTAATTGTATTAAAGATTTTATCTGTTCACGTTTGAGAAGATATTCTTCCAGATACTTCTGCCATTTGTTCTGCGCTTCTTTTGAAACCTTCGCGTACCCGTATCCCGGCAAATCCGCCAGCATAAATTTATCCGAAAAATTAAAAAAGTTTATTAATCTTGTTTTCCCGGGTGTATTTGATGTTTTGGCAAGCTTTTTATTATTGGCCAATCCGTTTATAAATGAAGATTTTCCGACATTCGACCGACCGAGAAGCGGAAATTCAGGCAAAACAGTATCCGGACACTGCGAAAGCTTCTCCGCGCTGATAATAAATGTTCCGTTCATTATTTTGGCACTTGATTTCATTTGGATGATAATGCTTTCTTTTGCTGTTCTTTCAGGCGCTGTTTAAACAAAACCGTCTGAAACAGATTATACATCTTGTCGCTATCGACTACCGTTATCTGGGTTTTATCTTTTAGAAAATCAACGTTCACCGCCGGTTTCTGGCTGAAAATATTCGATTGAATATTTACAATCTGGAAAAGCCCTTCCGTTAAAATACTTAAGGGCTCTTTCCAAAATATTTCAAACGTTTTTCGTATATCAAATTTTTTCATTGTCTTTTTATCTGGTTATAAAAATATCTACTTCCGGCTGTGAAAAATTGTTATATTTTCTTCTGGAATTTTTCAATTTTTTTCATTACAGCCTCTCTGTCCGGAGCACCCGGATACATTGAAAGGTATTGATTATAATATTTTATTGCACCCTGATAGTTCTTTTCTTCTTCATAAGATTGAGCTTTCAGTTTTGCAATAGCAGGGCTGTTGTGGTAGAAGTCGATTGCACGGTTGCAGTATTCAATTGCAGAAGCGTAATTTTCTTCCTTAAACTGACGTTGTGCAACATCAAAGAATTCGTTTGATTTTGTTTCGCAGAGTTCTATATATGCAAGACCGTTTTTAGCGATTATATTATCCGGCTCCTGCATAAGAACTTTTTTCAGGGCAACTTTTGCTGTTCTAAACTGTTTATTGTGAACAAGAATTTCAGCAAGATAAAGTTCGTCATCAACATTGTTTGCAAAATTAATTGCGTTTTCAAACGTATAGACAGCATCTTTTTCTCTGCCCAAAGCAAGGTAAGCTTCGCCTTTGATTACGTTATCCATAAGGTTGTTGGAAGCTGCCTGAACTATATAATTCAAGCTGTCTTTTGATAAAGGAAGCTGGTGGGTCAGTCTTGCAAGTTTAATTTTTGCAAGGTGAAGATCCAATCTATCCGGAACTCTTTCAATAGCTTCATTTATATAGTCATAAGCAAGATACAATTCTTTATTTGTAGTCATATCACCGTTATCGCCGCGGTCTTTAGACATTTCATAGTATGTATTAGCCAGACCGATAATAGCATCATTACCATACTGCTCATCATCGACAAGCTTTGAATAATAATCAAGAGCCTGATAATACTTTCTTGTCTCCAAAGACAAATCCGCAACTCTCATAATTGCATCTCTGTATTTCGGGTTAATAGCAAGAACGGTTTTTAACTGTTCCATTGCAAATTCCGCATCAGAACGTTTCTGGTAGATATTGGCAAGGTTAATATATGCACGGGAGTTTTCCGGTTTTGCAGTAATTGCTTTTTTGAAAGAATTTATAGCAGCCGCCTGGTTGCCTTGAACAAGGTAACATTCACCCTGTAATGTCAAAGCCGGTGCTGAATTCGGATTTATATGCAAAGAGTGGTTAAGCCATGTGAGAGCTTTATTGTAATCTTTTTGTCTGACAGCAACCTGACCGAGGTGGTACATTGTAGTCGGGTTATGGGTGTTATATTTCAGTGACAGCATAAAGTTTTCTTCTGCACCGGTCAAATCACCGTTAATAAGGGCGATATTCCCGAGGTTGTCATATGCAGTTGCAAACTGAGGATTAATTTTAAGGGCTGTTTCAAACAATTCTTTTGCATCGGAGCTGTTGCCGAGCTGTAAAGTGGCAACACCCATTGCATTATATGCCTGATAGTAGTTGCTGTCTATATTAACAGCTTTCACAAATTCTTTGATTGCCTCATCCAGCAAGTTTTTGGAATCTCTGATATATGTAACATCAGAAGATGTTCTGCGTTTCATATAAACAAGCCCCTGTGCATAATGCAAAGAAGCATTATTCGGATGTTCCTTCAATAATTTATCGAGTTCTTCCTGAGCCGGAGCAAGTTTTTGCTGTTTAGCCATCCAGATAATTCTTAAGATTTTTGCATCCAGATCATTAGGAGCACTGTTCAAAACCGCTCTTAAAGCAGCGTCGGCTTCTTCGTACTGGTTGTATTCAATCATTTTATCTATTTCGGCGTGTTTTTTACTTACATTTGAACCTATAGCAACTTTTGCCTGAAGTTCCTGGGCAAATACATCTGAAACACATAGGATGTTTGCAAAAATTAATGATGCTGTTAACAATTTTTTATAATTCATGTTTTCTCCAGATTGCTAATATTTTTAAAACTTACTATTTAAAATCTACCAAAAATATTGTATAATAATTTTTGTAAAAAATCAATAAGGTAAATGATGGGTTTAAATGCAAGTTCAAAACATGATTTGGAGGATTTCAGAAGCTACATTTTAGTGGAGAAAAACTTCTCTAAACATACTGCAAAAGCTTACTATTCCGACATTTTAGACTTTCTGCTCTGGCTCGGTGACACCCCGTTAGAGAATGTTAACTTCTCTAAAGTTCGCGAATACCTGCATTTTATCCAGAAATTTAATTACAAAAAAACGACCGTTGCGAGAAAAATTGCATCGTTAAGAACCTTTTATAAGTACCTTTACAGGGAAAAAAAGGTTGATTCTAACCCCGCAATGAATTTAAATTCCCCCAAACGGCCGAAACAACTGCCAAAATTCCTCTCTCCGTATGAGGTTGAACAAATATTAAACAATATAAAAATAGATACGCCTGCTGGTTACAGGAATAAAGCAATTTTAGAACTTCTCTGGGCGACCGGAATGCGTGTATCGGAACTTAGCGGGCTTAATTTTGAGGATTTAAACCTTGAAAATAACGAGATAAGAGTGTTCGGAAAAGGTTCAAAGGAGAGGATTATCCTTGTCACCGACCGTGCTAAAACCTATCTTGAAAGATACATAGAAACAGCACGTCCGCTTGTGGCAAAAGGTTACAGGGTTGACACAAATGAGGATTCGCCTGTTTTTATAAATAACACCGGTTTTCGCCTGCAAACACGCACTATCAGTAATGTTATCAATGATATTGTAGAAAAAATCCAGCTTCCAAAACACGTAACCCCGCATGTATTCCGCCACAGTTTTGCCACCCACTTAATAGAAAACGGAGCAGATTTAAGGGTTGTACAGGAGCTTCTGGGCCATGCAAGCATCTCAAACACCCAGATTTACACCCACGTATCCGGCAAACACCTGCAGGAAGTCTACAACGAAACTCACCCGAGGGCTTAATCAAGTTGCTTACAAAAAATGTATAACGAGCTCTCCATCGCAGGATGAGGGCATTGTTAACTTTTTATTGCAATGAATTTTAAGATTTTTGTCCTCCCCTTGCGGGAGGACCGAAATCTTTGATTTCGAGGAGGGGTAATAATAAAAAGTTAACAAACTCCAGGATGAGGGGCTTTAAATGGAAAGTGAAGGGTTAGTGGTGAATGGATAGGTCGGTTAGGAGTACCTGCCAAAAAATAATCCCTTCACTCTTCACTTTTCCAAAAGCTGGATTGCTTCGGCTAAAGCTTCGCAATGTCAGACAATCCCCTCTTTACAATGGAAATTGTTGAGACTTATTTGCAGACAACGGCCGGCAATCGAAATAACGCCTAATTCAACAAATATGCCATCCAGAGCCAAAACCTTAGATGACATTAAATATCAATGTTTCATTTTCAACAAATTTCAAGCGGGCTATCTTTTAAAAAGGTCTTTTACTGAAAATTTCGACGTCTTTTCCAGATGAAATGCCGCCAGTTTTTTCATTATTGGATTTGTATGATGAGATTTCACGGCCTTTTCGGACTGTTGTTCAACCTCTTCAGTCCGTTCTATTACCGTTAACTTTCTCTCTTTTTTATCGTCCATAAAAGTACCTCTATTTTTATAAAAAACTTTTCCGTTTGAAAATTGACACTTTTTCTATATAAACATTATATACATTTACATTCGTTTACATTCTTAATTTCGCTATCTTTACATCAAACACGCTTTCGACATCGACCCCTGTCAGAATAGATGTTATCAAATCTTCCGGTTTAAACTTCCGCATATCGTGGATGTGCGGGATTATTCCAAGAACCCTTGTATCAGCATATTCTTCTATCATACGGGGAAGATTTTTAAGATTGATATCCCCTGTCTTGAACGGACAGTCATTCAGAATAACCCCGCGCAGTTTAATATGTTTTGCCTGTGCATTGTTTATGGTTAACAGAATATCATTGAACGAAGAATCCAGAGGAGACGCGACCAGTAAAAGCGGAATATCAAGAATTTTTATTAAATCTTCTTCAAGAAAATTTTTGCTTAAAGGGGTTGAAAGACCGCTCAGACCATTTACAATAAAGCATTCGTATTTTTCGGAAATACTCAGGTAATCTTCAAAAATAATATCTTTCTCTATTAAAACATCTTCAGCCTCCGCTGCAAACAGCGGCAAATCCGTACTTTTCAAAAGGTAACTGCAATACGTTTTTATATTCTCATCAATATTTTTAACATACACAAGATCAGGAGCCTGAATATAGCCGCCGTTCTCTACAGCGCCGGTCTGCACGGGAAGATATACGGCAGAAGAATACCCGAGGCTCTGCATTGTTGCCGCAAGCCCTGCTGTGACAAATGTTTTTCCGGAATTTGGTTTTACGCCTGTTATAAAAAGTTGAAGCATTTAGACAGTTCCTCCGGTGCCGTTTATTGCAAAATAAACTTCTTTCAGACGTTTTTTACTGATATGGGTATAAAGCTGTGTTGTCGCGACATCACTGTGTCCGAGAAGCTCCTGTACAACCCTTAAATCCGCTCCGTTTTCTATAAGGTGGGTGGCAAAACTGTGACGAAGGGTGTGCGGAGAAATATGTTTATGAATCTTTTCTCCCTGCTCGTGTATAAATGTATAAATATCCTGCCGGGTTAAAATTCTGCCTTTATCGTTTACCAGGAGTCTTTTGGTTGCAATGTTATTTTTTTTAAGATTATATTCTCTTACCGGCAAAAACTTTTTCACGGCAACAACAGCTTTTTTACCGAGAGGAACTAGCCTTTCTTTTGAACCTTTGCCCATACAGCGGAGGTATTTTGCTTTAATATCAATGTCGTTTACGTTAATATTAACGAGTTCTGACACTCTTAAGCCGCAGCCGTAAAGAAGTTCCAGTATAAGAGAATGAAGTTCATCAAGGTGACGGCTTAAAATTTCTTCAATCTCCTGAACCGTCATTACTTTCGGGAGACGTTTCGGAAGTTTTGGCTGCTCGAGTGTAAGTGTAGGATCCGACTTACAGTATTCATTTGCGCAGAGCCATTTAAAAAAACCTCTGAGTGAAGCTATTTTTCTGACAATTGTTGTTGCCGTAAAATTTTCATCATGCATTTTTAGGACATAAGAATTTATCTCTGTTCTTTTTACGGAATTCAAATCCTCGGTTCCGTGATTTTCACAAAAAGCCAGAAAATCTGTCAAATCACGGCGATAAGCTTCTATTGTGTTTTCCGAAAGCCCTTTTTCAACTTCCAGAAACTCAAGATATTCAGAAAGAATCTGTACGTCCATATTAGCGATTATATAATGTTCTTTTATATTTTTAATGCTTTATTTGAATTATTTTATTCCTATAAAACTCAGAGTAAATCAAACAAATATTTAATATAGAGCAGCCGTTTTTTAAACTTTTTAAACACACAAAAAATTTCGCTTTAGAGCCTTATCGTGAAAATTTCCATGACATATTATTATTGCATCTCTGTCATCAAATCTGACTCAAAACAGCAGAACCCATTCTCCGAAAAAGAAAGTCTCGTCGTTTGACAAGACTTATAAATATACATTTACCCCACCTATTTTATAGCATACAAATTTATTTTTGTCAAGTGGTTTTATTTTGTAAAATATTTGACACATACATTGTAGAAAAGATTGTAAAAAATGGTAGAAAACTTTTTGGTTTTCTACACCGTTTGGAGGATTTTTTTCTTTTATATTTTTTCTGTAGAAAACTTTTTATACTTTTCTACACAATTATATACTTTTTAAATTCAGGAATAACAATAGTTTTAATATGTTTTCTACAAATAATTGCTTCTTATTATTACTATTATATTTTATATATTAATTTATTAATATAATAACTAATAAAGATTTCAATGTTCAAAACCTGAAAAGGAATCTCTCCTTAAATTTTGTTTATAATTCATTCTGTTATACATATATTTATTGTATTATAACATCATAATAATAAAAGGAGTAAGGGATGAAATTTGTAATAAAAAAAGAGGATTTGTATAACGGAATTAAAATAGTAGAGCGTGCGACAAGTGTGCGTGCATTGCAGCCGGTTTTACTTAATATTTTAATTGAAACTATGGATAATAGTACAATAAAGCTTGTTGCAACAGATTTAGACATGACAGTAGTTGCGGAAGTCAGTGCGCAGGTAGAAGAAGAAGGTAAGATAACACTTCCTTCAAAAACTCTCAATGAGATAGTTTCAAAGCTTGGCGATAAACTTATTACTTTTGAAATGGCAGAAGGTTCTACAACCGTTAATATAACATGTCAGAATTCAAAATTTGATATTATAGGTATTTCTGCAAATGAATTTCCGCCGGAAGTTTCAAATTTTACCGCAAATGAAGAAGATGCTTTTGAAATAGAAGTAAAACCATTGACAAAAGCTGTCAGACAGGCCGGTTTTGCTGCCGCAAGCTATGAGGCCAGCAACCTTTTATCTGGTATTGTCTGCGATATTCAGGGACAGGTTCTCGAAATTGCCTCAACCGACGGTAATAGACTTGCCAGAGTCAGAGAAAACATAAAAAATCCTGAAAATAAGTCCCAGCAGCTTATTATTCCTTCAAAAACTCTGAATGAATTTATCAAGATGAGTTCGCTGATTGAAGATGAATCCGTAAAAATATATACTGAAAAATCAAAGATTATAATAAAATCAGAAAACACAATAACAATATCAAGGCTTCTGGAAGGCCAGTTCCCTAAATATAACCAGTTAATCCCGTCAGAAAGCCCGAAAACGGCAACAGTTAATGTTGCTCAGTTAATCTCGGCGCTTGAGCGTGTTGCTATTATGGTTAACGAAAAGACAAGTATCGTGAAATTCTATTTTTCACAGAATACTTTAAAATTAACCGGCGACACTCCTGATTCCGGGAAATCAGAGGAAGAACTGACAATCAATTATGACAGTGAAGATTTGCAGATAGCATTTAACTACAAATTTGTTCTGGAAGCATTGAAAAATATAGATTGCCAGGAAGTTAATATCGGGCTCAATACCCCGCTTTCCGCAACAGTTTTAAGACCGAACAGCGACGAAGATTTTGTCTGCTTGATAATGCCGGTTCAAATTAGATAGTTAAGTTTTATTAAAAAAGCAAAAAACTGAATATTTATTTTTTCATGTGCGAATCTTTAGAAGAAAGAGAGGTTTTATGACCGGCGACGGCAGTGTATCTATAACAAAGCCGGACGGTACAGTTGAAAAATATTCCCGAGACGGTGAAAGATTTGAGTAGATGTCATTTCGTATCTGCCCAGCATCGCACAGTGAAAGTTGTGCCGGTTATTGTTGGACAGGTATGCCCAACCGACAGAACCCCTCACCCGAATTTGTAAATTCGCTCACGCTCATTAACAAATTCTGCCCTCTCCCGCAAGGGGAGAGGGTGATGTCATTGCGAGCACTCAGCCGAACAAAAGGTGACTAAATGTCACGTTTTGTGAGAGGGAAGAAGCAATCCAGCTTTTGGAAAGTGAAGAGTTAAGAGTGAGAGGTGAAGTGTTCAATATAAAGTAGTTGAAAATGAACCTTTGAAGGGTTTTCTTTTAAATCTCTCTCCCGCTGGGAGAGGTTGTCCGAAGGTCAGGAGAGGGTTGAAAGTAGTGAAGAGTGAAGTGACTGCTTATTTTTATTGAACCACTCACACATCACACATATTCATCACTCACCGGAATTGGTCAATTCTCCAAAATTCTTCTAAGGACTTATTTCTTAGCCGATTTATCTGCAAGTTCTGAATCCACGCGGAGGAATACTGGAGTTATTTCTTCTTTTGATATAAGTTTACCTTCTTTAATGTTACCGGCTGTTAAATCGTCTAATTTAATACTCAAATCGAAGGATAATTGTCTGGCCATATTTTGAGCAATGTTCGGGCAGTATGGATAAATCAGTGCTGACACAATGCACATAACTTCCAAAACTGTAGTCAGAACCTGTGCGCATTCATCCATTTTACCTTCTTTAGCTAAAGTCCACGGAGCGTTATCTGTAACGAATTTGTTTGCAATATCAACAAGTCCTGTGATTTCCTGCGCTGCTTCTGCTACTTCAAAATGGTTGAAGTGGTTTTCTACAATTTTAACAGTTCCGAGAGCTTTTTTCAAAAGTTCGTTTGCGCCGTCAACAAGTGCAAAATTTTTCGGTTGAACAACGCCGTCAAAGTATTTTACAAGCATTGAAAGGGTTCTGTTGAGAAGATTTCCCATACTGTTTGCAAGGTGGGCGTTCACTTTTTCTTTAAAATCTTCGTCGGAATAATTCCCGTCGCGTCCGCAAGGGGCCGAGGTTGCCATATAGTATCTGAAAGCGTCAGGTTCTTTCAGTTCGTAATTTTCAATAACCGAAGTCGGTGAAATTACGTTACCGAGGGATTTAGACATTTTTGTTTCATCTATCGTAATCCAGCCGTGCGCAAGTATGTGTTTCGGAAGCGGTAAATCCAGCGCCATTAAAAATGCCGGCCAATAGATACTGTGGAATTTTAGGATATCTTTTCCGATAACCTGAACATCCGCAGGCCAGTATTTTTTGAAATCAGGAGCGTCTTTTTCTGTGTCGTAACCCAGTGCCGTAATATAGTTAGAAAGAGCATCAATCCAGACGTAGATGGATTGTTCGTCGTCACCGAGAACATCAATCCCCCACTGAACGTTTGATTTAGCACGGGAAACAGAAATATCCTGAATATCTTCTAATTGATTTAAAACTTCATTTGCGCGGAATGCAGGAACAATAAAATCAGGATTTTCTTTAATGTGTTTTATTATTGCGTCTTTGTATTTTGATAATTTAAAGAAGTAATTTTCTTCTTTGACAACTTCCGGTTTTTTTAAATGGTCAGGGCAAAGACCATCTTCAGTTAAATCTTTAGGGTTTAGGAAGCACTCGCAGCCGGTGCAGTATAGACCTTCATAAGAATGTTTATAAATATCACCTTTTTTAAGGAGTTTATCGAAAATTTTCTGAACAGCTTTTTCGTGGTAGTCATCAGTTGTTCTAATGAACTTATTGTAATTAATATCAAGGGCTTTCCAGGCGTCTTTAAATTTCTGAGCATTTTCATCGCAGAGTTCTTTCGGTGTAATCCCTTTAGAAGCCGCAGTTTTTTGGATTTTTATCCCGTGTTCATCAGTACCTGTTAAAAAGAACATATCGTCCGTTCTTTGAGAAAAGTGTCTTGCGATGATATCTGTCAGAATTTTTTCATAAGCGTGGCCGATGTGCGGAGCGCCGTTAACGTAGTCTATAGCTGTAGTTATGTAAAATTTTTCCATTCTTATTTCCCTCATAAAAGATTTGTATAAAAGAATAGTAACATAAAAACAGAGCAAAGAAACGCGCCGAACAAATATTTGAATAGTATAAAGATAAGATTTAATTGCATAGAGTAAAATACAACAAAACAAATTTCATATAAAAATATTAAATTTTGTAAAATTATCAAAGTCAAAACCATAAAAATTTAAAGAAAGTGTAACAAAAGGTCGTAGTCATAAGAGGTGGAAAATTAATAGAAAGGACTGTTTGCTAAATGAGTGAACTAAAGCTTGACCGCGGCGGCAAAATGGGTAGTGTGAATACTGACCAGTTAAAAGGCGGTATAAAAAAGGAAAATATCAAAGATAAAAGTATGCAGAATATTTTTGACTCCGTTGATGTCAATAAAGACGGAGTTCTTGACGCTGATGAAGTAAAACAGTTTCAGGAAAAAATACTTGATGCCGCAGGTAATGACACTCTTTCCGCCAGAGAAGCAAAAAAATTTCTTAAAAAGAATAATATAAAAGATGTTGATAAAAAAGATTTGTTGAAGTTTATCAACGAGCTTTCACAGTCGAGCGAAAATATTGCAGAATCAAAAGTTATAGAGAATAACGGTCAAAAGACAGTATTAATCAAGTATAAAGACGGTTCAACAGAAACAATTCATCCGGATAAATCATCAGAAGTAGCCACACAGGGTGAAAACGGTGAAACAATTACGTCATACTATGACAAAGATAAAAAACTGAAAAGCAAGCAGACTGTATATCAAAACGGGCAAAAAGAAGTTTCAACCTTTGATGAAAACGGACAGCTTTCACAAGTAGAACTGACCGGAGAAGGCGGTTCTCCAGTTCAGACAATAGAAATGGAAAACGGCAAGCCGGCTTCTGCAACGATAAAAAACGGTGCAACAACAGAAGCTTACATATATGATGAAAACGGTCAGCCGGTTTTAATGTCAAAGCTTGAAAATGAAGGTATTCCGGCAAAAGAAAAACGTACAGAATATACATATAATGAAGACGGTACTGTTAACGAAAATATTACTGAATACGGTAAAGAAACAACAAGAACCGTAAAAGACGGCAAAGTTGTTTCTGAAACCATAAAAGAACAGGGCAAAACAACAGAAAAAGCGTATGACGAAAACGGTCATACAGAAACTGTTAATGACGGTAAAAGTACATCAACAACAACATTTAATAACGAAAATAAAAGATTGTCCCAGACAAAAGTCGTTGACGGACAGGAATATAACGTAGAATACGATGGTAAAGGCAATACAAAAGTTGTTCTCCAGAATGGTGAAAGTATAGAAGCACTTGCTAAAAAATTCGGCTGTACAAAACAGGAACTTCTTGAAGCTAACGGCGGCAAAATCCGCGGCTGGGCAGGCGATGATGTTGTTGTGCCGGGAGAACTTGAGGCAGATGACAAAAGACTGCAGGGCAGACAAACTAAAGAAGAAGCAATAGAAGGATATAAAAAAGTTGCAGCAGAAATTGAAGCCGTAAAAAATGAAGCTGCTGCAAGAAAACCAATCACTTTTACAAACAAGGACTACTCGACGTATGAGGAGCTGGCAGGAGCATTGTTCCGCCGCGAAGGGATAGAGAACCCGTCAAAACGCCAGATGGAAGCGCGTATAGAAGATTTGAAAAAAACAAACCCAGACTTAAAAGACGGAGAATTAAAAGGGAAACGCGTAACCGCAAATGTTTCAGAAGG
>CALUTK010000038.1 GCA_944323675.1 Candidatus Gastranaerophilales bacterium
TGTATATCTGTTGTAAAAAAAATATGTTGCATTTACAACAATAGTATGCTAACATATCATTGTAAAAAATGCAAGTACATTTATAGAAGGAATTAAAACGTTGAAAAAGGTATTAACAATAACGCTTTTGATGAGCATGATGACCATGACTTTCACCCCTGTTTTAGCTGTTGAAAATACAAATACTGCTCAGCCGAAACAATTCAAAAGCATGGTGAAGAAGAGTAAAAAAGTATCTGATGATTATAAATACGCTTATGTAAATATGGACTTCTGGAACAGCTTCAATGACGCAAATTTGAGTGCATATATAGATAAAGCCATTAAAAATAATTATGATTTGAAAAACGCAACCCTTGCGGTAGAAGAATATTACCAGAATACAAGACTGCAGTTTGCAAACGAACTTCCGCAGGTAGGCGCAGGATTCTCCCCTAGTTATGTAAAACTTCCGGGGCAATCAAGCTGGGATTGGGCGTTCGCTACTCCGGCAATCGCAAATTATGAAGCCGATATCTTCCTCAAAAACAGAGATAAAACAAAATCAGCAAAAAAATTGTATGAAGGTTCCCAATATGACGAACGCGCAGCTTATATTGCAATCGCATCTTCCGTCGGAACTGCTTACTTGAATATCGTAAGACTCGATAAATTAATTCAGCTTCAAAAAGAAATCGTTGACCTCCGTCAGGAAATCTACGATTTGATGCTTGCAAGAAACCGCGAAGGGATAACCTCCACTGCTGATACTGTTATCGCAAATAAAGCTCTCGTTCAGGGTCAAACCGATTTGATTGAACTGGAAAAACAGAGAGAATTTCTCCTGCACCAGCTGGCAGTTCTTACAGGCGAAAGTCCAGAAAATGTGAATGAATTTAAAATTTCCGCTTATGAAAACGTAAATTACACAGGGAATATCCCGACAGAAATTTCCTCAGATGTAATCGTCCAAAGACCGGATTACCTGAAAGCGGAAGCAATGGTTGAAAAAGCCGGTATAGACGTCAGAGTTGCAAGGAAAGAATTTCTCCCGACGATTAATATCACAGGGATTGCCCTCTTTAACGCCGCAAACTTCGGCAGTGCCTGGTCAACCTCCAGTATGCTCGGCGCTCTCGCAGCAGGAGCTATGCTTCCGATATTTACCGGCGGCAGACGTATTGCCAATTTAAAACTTAAAAAAGTTCAGTACGATGAAATCCTTAACCGGTATTTGAAAACTAATTTAACCGCAATTCAGGAGGTTAATGACGCCCTCGTTGCAGTTAAAAAAGATACTGAAAAAATGGAACAGACAAAAAAACAATCAGAACTTGAAAAAACAGACTTTATGTACAACCGTGACAAATACAATCAGGGTACAATTTCAAAACTTGATTTAATCCAGTATAAAGAAAATCTGCTCACAATTGATAAGCTTGTCGCACAGCAGCAGATTGAATGTATGGTTGATTACATAAGTTTGTACAAAGCAGTTGGAAGTAAGATATAGAAACAATAAATAATCATCACCTCTTTACTTTATTAAGAAGTAAAGCCTGCCGGTATATCACACATACCGGCTTTTCATTATGTCAAAAACATCTTGAGCGAAAAATATAAACTTCTTACAATAACCTGTTCTCCTAATCTAAAATATTATACAATTTTGAATATGTATTGACAAAATCAAAATAAGTTTTATAATTTAATTATGGATAAGTTTTTCGATAAAAATTTTGAAACAGGCTGCCGGCGGGGCGGGAAACGCATGAATGCAGGAAGAAAGCGTACATGTTTGAAAAAAATTCCGTTTAACCGAAGAATTAACGAGAATATTCTCAAAATTTTAAAAGATTATGCGGTTTCTCATAACCTAACGGAAACAGACGCTCTGGAAAGTGCAATCCTGCTTCAAACTAATATTGACAAATTGAAAGGGGACAAAATTATGAAAATTGCAATTCCGACAGAAGATGAAAAATTATGTTCACATTTCGGCCACTGCAGCTCGTTTACATTTGCAGAAATCAATCCGGAAACAAAAGAAATTTTGAGTATAGAAAACAAAGTTCCGGAAGAAGGCATCAGCTGCCAGAGTGCAAGCTGGATTTCGGAACAAGGAACAAATATAGTACTTGCGGGAGGTATGGGTGCACGTCCGCTTGATATCTTTAACAGAAACGGGGTGAAGGTTATATCAGGTTGTCCTGAGCTTCCGGTTAAGGAACTGATTCAGGAATACCTTAATTCAACACTGGTTACAGGGGAAAATTCCTGCGGCGGAGAACACAGTCATTGCGGCAATCATCACGGACACCACCACTGCCATCACCACGGTAATTAAATATTATTGAATTATTAATAAAGGTCTTTGAACTTCCGATTTCAAAGACCTTTATTTTTTATTATAATTATATTTTGACATTGGAAAAATTCTTTGATTGTAAAAATTATTTGCTTATTAGCTCCCAAATATCCTTATTCAATTTCGCTAATGGACGTTTATTTATATTTTCCGAACTTGTATAGTTGCCTGTAATTAGCAAATCAACATAGCTGGAATTGACCTGAATCCCATTTTCATTAAAAAATTTAATTAAATTCTCCACATACTCAGGACAATAACATTTTTTCTTTATTAGTAATTCATTTACAATATCTTTATGGTACTGGTAGCGCTCCTGCAGTTTAAAATTTTCTATATGTTCTTCTGCCTCCGGGTTTGCATCTATTTCTATATCAAAGGCATCTTCGTCTTTATATAAATTATGTATATTGCTTATGCTAATTCCAAATTTCATAAAATTATCCAGACTTTCAAAATACGGATGTACCGGTAAAAATTCCTTTGAACCCTTTAAAGATGAGTTACAAAAAGAACAGACAGGAATCAGATTATTAAAAGTCAATGATAAATACGGGTATAACGATTTACTGAAGTAATGATCCAGGTTAGGTCTTATTAAAAATTCATTATTATCATTATCAATTACAGTATATGTGTATGAAATATTACAATACGGACAGCATTTTAGATGCAGAAATTTAATTATTTTATATGGATACTTTTTAGTCTTACTAAAAGCTTCATAAAAATCATTAAAAATTTCTGATAATTTATAAACCGCTTGTTCATCTTTATTCCGTTTTTCTGCTTTTGTTTTTTTACGCAAGATATCGGTAATATTTTTTAACTTATTATTATACTTTTTCATTTGTTCCAAATCAGCATCAATAATATTCTGCAAATTAGATTTTATATAATCAATATCCTTTCTGACAGAATCGGAACAGTCTTTTTGTAATAAATTATCCAGCCGTGCACGAAGATTCTCTATAACATTTTTTTCTTCAAGGTACTTTTCAAAATACTTTTTTGCCTGTTCTAAATCATCTTCACTAACTTTCTGCATTATATAAACTCCGTTCCAACTGGCTTTTCAATATACTTTTTATAACATCATCCCCGGTAAGATTAATCATGTCTTCTATTTTTTCAGCTTTTTGTCTTAAATTTTCTGACTTAATTTCTTCGATTAAATTTCGAATTTTCCATTCCGCAAATTCTCCGATATTATTATTTAAAAAGAAAGAATCATTTAACATACATTGCATATTTGATGCAAATGTTTTTTTTGTAATTTTCTTCATTTTACAAATATTATCTTCATTATCTAATTTTATGATATTATCCTGTGCTAAGTCTGATAAAACGTACGGAGAATGTGTAGTTAACAAAATATTAAAAATATTCTCATTGTCAGGAAAAATTTTTTCTAAAAAACTATTTATGTAATATATATATTTACGTTTCCATTCCGGATGGAAAGTAATTTCAACCTCATCAAGAAGTATAACAGATAAAGATAACAGGTTCTGATACAATCCTTTATATATGGAATATAAATCTAAAAATAATTTTAATAAAGTTTTTTCGCCCTGACTTAACTGTTCATATGAATAACGCTTGTCTGCAAAATTGTAAAAATCATCAAATAAAGAATCATAAATTCTTGAAGGCAGACATTCTTTCAATAATGCCAGGAGCTTATTATATTTTTCATCCTCTTGATTTTTACATTTTTGAAAATCTCCGATTTCAAATTCATTAAGTTTTTCAATTTCTCCTGTTTTTGTATCTGAAAAATTTTTATATTCCTTGTTTAATTCCGGTGCGAAAAGTTGCGAATCATCCAGAAAATCCAAAATAGTGAAATTGGATTTTTCAGCATACCTGGCTAAATCGTCGTAATCAGCTTTTACATTAAATTCCTTAAATAGTTTTATAACCTCTTCCACAAATTTTATCCATAAATATAAATTAAATGACGAAAATGGTCTATGAAACCCGAGAGCCAATTCATAATATTTATTAATCAGATTTTTACTATTAACCTCTTTTGTTCGAAAAATATTATTTACTTCCTGTAAAAAATTGAGGACAACGATTTGCGACACATCATGTTCTACTCTGTCCGGCTTAAGAAATCCATAATATATATAATCTAATTTTTCATATTCCAATGAATTATATGGAATAAAAGAGATTAATTCTATATTTTTCAGCCCGCCAAACTTTTCCCTGTGCATTATATTTATATCATTGTTTGTTTTTTTAGAACTTACACTTTTTCTGAATTTATTAAACCTGAATTTACCAAAATCATCTAAAAAATCAAATGCATTTTCATCTTCCGCCAAAATTTGGCTCAATCTTTTATAGATATCATTTTTGTCCGGATTATCACTGTATGCAAAATAGTAAGGCTCTTTAATTTGTTGCATATCAGCATTCCTGATTCCTGAAAAAAATACACAGTCTGCGTTATGAATCTTTGAAAATTCAAATTCAGACTTTACGACCGGTTGATGTTTACCAGATGTAATATAGTATCCTTTTAAATCATTTTCTTCTTCAAATATAAGAAAAACAAAATTGGACGACAGCCCGTAAATTGCTTCCAGTAATGCACTTTTACCGGCGCCATTTTTTCCTATAACTGCCTTTATATTAATATTGCTGCCAAATAAAATATTCGGTTTATATTCGGGATTTTCTTTATAGGTGATTGCATAGGTATCATTTTTTTTTGTTACATTAAACTCATATTTGTCTGAAATATGAAACCCATATTCCTTAATATTTTTATGATTTTCTATCCATACAAATAGTAATTTCTTTTTATTTATAAACATAATGCCTCTATTAATTATAAGAATCAATTATTTTTATCTGTAGAAATTTTCAATGCCTCAAATTTTGCCTGCATAGTGGGGTTGTTTTTGGTCAGGCGTTTTATGCTCAAATCTTCCGCTTTGTTGTTCGCAAGCCGCAGGTTGTTCTCAGACGACAACAGCGCTTCTTTGGTTTTTTGCAAGTGTTCGATTGTTTTGTCGATTTCTTCGATTGCCTTGTGAAATTTTTCGCTTGCAATCCGGAAGTTTCTTGAAAATTTATCTTTAAAATCGTTCATTTCTGCTTCAAAATTTGAAATATCTATATTCTGGGCTTTTATCATCGCAAGTTCATTTCTGTATTCCAGAGAATTGAGTGCAGCGTTCCGGAGCAGCGTTATTATCGGGATAAAAAACTGCGGGCGGATAACGTACATCTTTTCAAAATGATGCGACATATCGACGATTCCCGTGTTATATAGTTCGTTTTCAGGTTCAAGTAAAGAAACCAGAACTGCGTATTCGCAATTCTTTTCCCTGCGGTCTTTGTCTAGTTCTTTTAAGAAATCTGTGTTTTTCTTCTTTGTAGAAGTGGAATCCGATTCGTTTTTCATCTCAAACATAATCGAGATAAATTCTCCGCCGTCAGTGTCATAATCTCTGTAGATAAAATCGCCTTTACTGCCGGATTTTGCGTCGTTGTCTTTTTCAAAGTAAGCTTTTTGAAAACCTGTTGCACGCAAACGGTTAAACTCTGTTTCGCAGTGCTGTTCAAGGCTTTCTCCGATCATTTTTGTCGAAAGTTTCAGTTTGTAATCTTTCAGCCTTGAAATTTCTTCTTCTCTAAACCTTATTTCCGTTTCGTATTTTTCTTTCAGGGATTGTTCTTTTAGTTGGAATTCTTTTTCAGTCAAATCTTTTTCGCCGCTGAGTTTTGTAATTTTGTTGTCTTTTTCGGCGAGTTCTGTATTCATTTTTGTGAGGAGTTTATTTATCTCAAGTTCTTTATCTTTGTTGAACGAGTCGAGTTTGTTTTTGAGTTCTGTAATTTCCCTGTCTTTTTCGGCAGCGGTTTCGTTTACTGCGGATTTTTTCGTGAGTTGTTCGGTTTCGATTTCTGATTTAAGTTTTGCGATTTCAGCGTCTTTTTTGTTCAATTTTTCACCAAAATCTTTTTCCATTTCCAATTTTGCAAGCTGAACCGCGCTTTCTTTTTCCGCTTCAAACTGCGATTCTCTGGATTGAATTTCTTTTGAAAACTCTTTATCCCTGACCTGTTTCACAATTGCTGCGTAACCCGATTCATCCACCTGAAAAATTTCCCCGCATTTGGGGCATTTTATTTCCTGCATATCTTACTCCTTGTTTAGCAATTCGCTAAATTTTAGTATAATAGCAGTATTGTAATTCGTCAACCGCTCACCCGCTTGTGTGTTATCTTGCGCAATTCCAGAAATATCTTTTTACTCTGTCTAAAAGCGGCATTTTGGCGGAATTAAATTTATCGGTCACAGACATGCCAAAAGGCTCAGGCTGGGTTGCTCTGGCATATTTTACATCAGGCAGACCGAAAAGCATGACATAAGATGCCTTATACCCGTCAGGAATATTTAATTCACGGCATAATTCAGGGAACACCTGCAGGCAGGCCTGTGCAAACCCGCACCACAAAGTGCCTACGCCGAGACTTTGTGCATAAAGTTCGAAATAACTTAATGCAATAATCGGATCAACATTTACACACGGTGCATTCAAAGGGGCAGACACAGCAACCAGATGCGGCGCACCTCTAAAGATTACGTCGTTACCTTCTATCAGTGCCTTTTTATATCTTGCAAATTTCTTTGCAATTCCGCAGGAAGGCGCTTTTTCCATAACTTTGATAAGTTTTTTGTTTGTGTAATTCCTGAAATCATTCATGACATCCAAATTTTCTATAAAAGAAAAATGAAGTCCGTGGTTATTACAGCCTGTCGGAACCCAGTTTAGCATGTCTTTCAGTTTTGCGATGGTTTCAGGGGAAACATTTTCGGATTTAAAATGTCTGATACTTCTGCGGCTTTTGATAAGGCTTAAAAGTTCCTCTGAATTATATTGAGGGAGAATTTTTTCGGAATTTTCAGGCTTTTTATCAAGAATTGAAAGTGCTCCGACAGGGCACACAGCAAGGCAGTGCTGGCATTTAATACATCTATCTTCGCCGCCTTCGGTGAACTTTGGAGTTTTACTGTCGTCAAGTTCCAGTGCAAATGCAGTGCAGTCATTTACGCATAATCCGCAGTGAATACATTTTTCTTTATCAATAACCAAATTTTTTCCTGTCATAAATTTCTCCTAACTTATATTTTCAAAGTCTCTTTCTCAGCTTCTTCGTTTTGTTTCAAAAGTTTATACAACTCAATTCCTGCGCAGAGGCTGTAAACATTTTCAAATCCGCGCTGGACAAGAATTCTTGAGGCAACATAGCTCTGGAACCCTGTATTACAGAAAAGAACAATCTTTTTATCACGCGGAAGGTCTTTATATTTTTCCCGTAAATCCGGCGTATAGATATGTTTTGCGCCGTCAATTGTTTCTCTGCTGTATGTTTGAAAATTTCTCACATCAATAAGAATTGCGTCTTTCAAATCTTCATAAAACGCGGGTTTAAAAAATCCTTTCAAAATATTATCAGCATTCATGCCCAGGATATTGACAGGATCTTTTGCGGAAGAATAAGGCGGCGCATAGCAAAGTTCAAGGTCGATTAAATCCCAAACTTTGTTATGATTACGCATAGCCGCCGCCATAACGTCTACCCGTTTTTCAACCCCTTCACGACCGACAGCCTGCATTCCAAGAATTTCGCCATCTTTATTAAACATCAATTTATATAAGGTTCTTGTCGCACCAGGATAATAGCTTGCGTGAGAAAAACCGAAAGTCATGGTCTTTAAATAATCAATTCCTGATTTTTTAAGCGCTGTTTCAGACATTCCGACGCTTGCGACAGTCAAATCAAAAACCTTTATGACAGACGCGCCGATTGTTTTTTTGTATGCAGATTTGTAACCTTTAATATTATCAGCGATAATTCTTCCCTGACGGTTTGCAGGACCTGCAAGCGGTATAAGGACATCCGCGCCGGATACAAAATGACTTACCTCCACGCTGTCGCCGCCTGCGTAAATATTTTCATCAGAGGTCTGCATAAATTCATTTACTTTAACCCCTCCTGTTTTCCCGATTTCCAGCCCGCAGGCTGCTGCAAGAGTGGTTTCCGGTTTAACCCCGATTCCCATAATCGCAATATCATAAGGAATTTTTCTGCCTGATTCAAGAGTAAGTTCATTCCCGCCGAATTCTTTCACTCCGTCAGACAAAATCAAATTAACGCCATGTTTTCTGATTTCATTTTGTGCAACTGCAGCTATTTCGTCGTCAACTTGCGGCAAGACATGCCCGCCTAATTCGACAATCGTTGTATTTGCGATTTTTGCAAGACTCTCCGCCATTTCAATCCCGATAAAGCCGCCGCCAATTACAACAGCGTTTTTTGCACCCGTAAATTTTATAAATTCTTTTATTTTTTCCGCGTCCTGAAGCATTCTCACAGTAAAAATTTTCGGATTATTTTTAACACCTTTTATATCAGGAATAAAAGGTTTTGCCCCCGGAGCAAGTACGAGTTTGTCATAAGAAAGTTCTTCTCCGTTTTGCAGCACCACTTTGTTTTTATCACGTTTAATCGCAACTACTTCCGCGCCGAGCTTTATATCAACATTCAACAACTCTTTAAACTTTTTAGGAGAAGACACATGCATAACCTCTTCATCAGCAATTACGCCCGAGCAATAGTAAGGCAGCCCGCAGTTTGCGATTGAAATTTCAAAAGTTTTTTCTAAGATTAAAATCTCAGCGCTGTCATCAAGTCTTCTCAATCTTGCCGCAGCACTCGCACCGCATGCGCCCCCGCCTATTATTAAAACTTTCATAAAAAATTTCTCCCTTAAAGTTTTTGTTGGGCTGAAAACCCAGCCTACACTCTCTCATATATTCTTTATAATTAACCCCTCCTCGAAATCATAGATTTCGGTCCTCCCGCAAGGGGAGGAGTTGATATGATGTTGCTGCAGCATTAGTTCAGTAACAATGCAATTACAAAGGCGGTTAACTTTATCTTTAATGTACGAATTATTTCTCAATAATTCTAATATAACATAAATTCCCGGGGGGCTTTATTTCTTTACAAATTACTAATATAATTTAAGTATGAAAAAATTTTTCCTGATTCTCTTAACTTTATTTCTTATAGCGCTTCCGGTTTTTGCGGATGGGGAAGCAGAGGACGAAATACAACTTGATTTAGCCTCCCCTGTTGAACGCATAAACCTTAATTCACCGCAAAACTTGAATTCGGAAAAACTCGACCTGACGCAGCAAAAAACTTACACCGTAACACCGCAGAACATTTTCGATTACAAAAACAAAAATCCTTACGACAAGCATTCAACCTCATTTACAAGAGAGAAAACTCACGGAAACTTTTCTTTCGGAACAAAATCCGACTACACCTTTGCGCCGGATTCATATTCCCAAACAGGGACTATGTTTGCAAAATACAATAAAAACAAATTTACACTGAATACATCCTACAAAAGCAGCGCCTTTACATCACTTGAAAAAACAGGCAAAGGAACCTTCGCCTTCACTCCTGAATATAAACTCAATAACCACGTCACTTTGCAGAACGTATATTCCACAAACTTTATGGACAGAAACAGAAAAAACGAACTTATTTTCAGCCTGAAACCTTTTAAAGACGACAGAATGAATTTTGATATAGGCGCAGGGCAAATTTATTCGGAAACAACAACGCCCGTACGCTCTCAACTGAATTTCTCCACAAAATTTAAATTTTAATTGACTTGCAGGAATGGCTTTAAATATAATAAAAAAAAGCTTTAAAAGGAGAGAGTTGAAATGTTTTTTTACGCAGACCTGCACATCCATTCAAAGTATTCGCGAGCAACAAGCAAAAGCTGCAACCTTGAAGAACTTGCCATCTGGGCGCAGAAAAAAGGATTGAGTGTAATTTCAACGGGAGATTTTACACATCCTGCGTGGTTTGCGGAAATTCAGGAAAAATTAATCCCTGCAGGCAACGGCGTTTTTAACCTTCGCCCTGACATTGAAAAAGAAATCTTTAAAACTTCAACACCAGTCAGATTTGTTCTTTCGGTTGAAATTTCAACAATTTATAAAAAAGGGGATAAAACAAGAAAAGTTCACCATGTAGTTTTCGTTCCTGATATGGAAGCCGCAGGACGTTTCCGCGATAAACTCGGCGCAATCGGCAATATCAAATCCGACGGCCGCCCGATTTTAGGTCTGGATTCCCGCGACCTCCTTGAAATAGCCCTTGAATCAGGCGAAGGGTCATATATAATCCCAGCCCACATATGGACCCCGTGGTTTTCGGTTCTCGGGTCAAAGTCGGGGTTTGATTCCATTGAAGAATGTTACGGAGATTTAGCGGAACATATTTTTGCGGTGGAAACAGGACTCTCGTCAGACCCTGAGATGAATTGGAAGGTCTCAAAACTTGATAAATACCGCCTTGTATCAAATTCCGACGCGCATTCACCGTCAAAACTCGCAAGAGAAGCAACCGTCTTTGATACAGAACCGGATTATTTCAGCATGATGAATGCCCTCAAAACCGGCGACGGCTATGTCGGTACAGTGGAATTTTTTCCTGAAGAAGGAAAGTACCACGAGGACGGACACAGAAAATGCAACATCTGCCTCACCCCGCAGGAAAGTTTAAAACTCAACAACATCTGCCCTGTTTGCGGAAAACCTCTGACAATCGGTGTTCTAAATAGAGTCTGCACCCTTGCGGACAGGAGTTTTGGCAGCACATTTAAACCAGCAACCGCAGGAGAAGTGTTCAGCCTTGTACCTTTGCAGGAGATAATTTCAGAAATTAACGGCGTCGGTGTCCAGAGTAAATCCGTTGTTACGGAATACGAAAGATTAATCCGCAAATTCGGCTCTGAACTTTCAATCCTGCGCGAAATTCCGCTCGACGATTTATCAAAAGATTCGCCGCTGTTAGGAGAAGGAATTTCGCGCCTGAGAAAAGGCAAAGTCATAAAACATGCCGGCTACGACGGAGAATACGGAATAATAAGACTTTTTGACGACAGCGAACTCGTAAAAAAAAACTTTGTAAACCTAAAACTTAATATAGATATCCCGAAAACCCTCCCGCAGTTAATTCAAAAACCGCAAAGTTTTAACCTGCCATTATCTCAACAACACAGGCAGGTGCGCGAAAAGACAGAAAAATACGTGCCTATTGGCCTTGATGAGTTTCAACAGCAGGCAGTAAAAAACGAAAATCCTCAGCTTTTAATCGTCGCAGGCCCGGGGTCAGGAAAAACTACCGTATTAACCAAACGGCTTGCATATATGATTAATGAACAACATATCCCTGCCGAAAAATGTCTTGCTATCACTTTCACAAGAAAAGCCGCAGGCGAAATGAAAGAAAGACTTTCAAAACTACTCGGCGAAAAATCCGCCGGATTGAATATCCATACCTTCCACTCGCTATGTTTTGCAATCCTGAAAGAAAATTACGAAACTCTCGGACTTCAAAAAGATTTCAGAGTCATAAGCAAGGAAGAAAAATCCCTTTACAAAGAAGATGAAATCCCTGAAAATCTTCTTGAATTCGATGACCTTATAACCCTGACACTTAAACTTTTTAATGAAAACCCTGATATCTTAAACCTTTACAAAGACCGCTTCCAATACGTTTCAGTCGACGAATATCAGGACATTGACGAAAACCAGTACGAATTAATAAAACTCCTTGTCCCATCGGACGGGAATATCCTTGCCATAGGCGACCCTAATCAGGCAATTTACGGGTTCCGCGGCGGCAGCGCAAAATTCTTTAATAATTTTAAAACGGATTACCCGAACGCACAGGTAATAAGCCTTAAAAACAACTACCGCTCCACAAATACAATTGTCAACGCCTCTAACCAGATGATTGAATCCTTCAACATAATCTCCAAATACGATAAACCTCACGAAAAAAATACAATCCACACAGCGCCTACAGATAAGGCAGAGGCTGAATTTATCGTATGCACAATAGAAAATATGATAGGCGGACACAGCTTCTTCTCACTGGATTCTGATAGATCGGAAGGTCAGGCGGAAGATTATTCCTTCTCTGATTTTGCAATCCTCTACAGAACCTCAACACAGCTAAAACCTATCCTGGAAGCACTCCAGCGTTCAGGAATGCCTTATGTAAAGCTTTCAAATGACCTGCTTTGCGAAAACAAACATATAAGAAATCTTCTGCAAAGTCTGAGCAGCGAATTTCCTGTTAATGAACAACTGGTAAATCCCTCAGGCGAAATCGACGATTATATTTTCAAATACCTCGTAAATCTCGCGGAAAAATTTCCAACAAAAGAAGAATTTATACATGAAGTCTCACTCCTCACTGAAGCCGACACTCTTGATGAAAGGGCGGACAGAATTTCCCTGATGACGCTCCACGCTTCAAAAGGTCTTGAATTTAAATGCGTTTTTATTGCAGGGCTGGAAGATGGTATCCTCCCCCTCTACCGCGCCAAAACGGAAGAGGAACTTGCCGAAGAAAAACGCCTCCTCTATGTAGGTATGACAAGAGCTAAAGAAAGATTATTCCTCTCCCGCGCAATTAAACGCTTCCAATTCGGCAAATCCGAACACCTTCCGCCATCACCTTTTTTACAAAAAATTCAAGATGACCTGCTGAATTTAAGTAAATTTGAACGCGAAATGAAAGAAAAAGAAAATTCTAATCAGCTTTCATTATTCTAATCCGCTGCCGCCTTCCCGCTTCTTTTTGATAATTAGTCAAAAAGCGGACTGCTCCGACTAGTAAACTACGGATAATGCGGCTATTTATGTGATTGAGCCCCAAAAATCGCATAATTGCGGCACGGGACAATAATATGATTCTAATTCGCCCCCTCACCCTTGCCCTCTCCCTACGGGAGATGGAATAATACTTACACTACTTGTAAAAATTTAGCGTTATTAAAGGCTACGCCGCCTCACACCAGTCCCTTAGCACAAGGAATACAGGATCGAAAAACTCGGTACCTCATCTGCTCCATTTGTATCCCGTAGGGCAAGTCGATAAAATTATAGCTGGTATCATCTGAGCGGTCTTATGTATGTATAATAAACAGCTTTGAAAAATCTTGGTCTTAAGAAAAACAACGGTCTGTATTTCAAATAACCCTTCATCCCTTCAAAATCATCACGTTTTATATCCTCGGCGGTTCTATTCTGCGCCCACGGAGTCAGTTCTTCATACTTTCTATAATACCATTTGAAATAATTCCAGCTTCCGTATTTCCAAGGTTTCTGCCGTCCGACATAGTGGATAATATTTGGCTTAACCTCATAACTCGACCTGTTTGTAAAATTGCTGGTCTGAACATTCCAGCGGGACGGCAAAAGTTTTATCTTTCCGACCAGTGCCGAATTAATAATCTGCTGATCGCCGTTAGTTATCATATCAAAATTTTCACGGGTCCAATTCAAAAAGACTTGTTCAATATTATTCTTTCTGATACAGTCCAAATCCATAACAAGCATTCCGGAATTAACATAACCGGGATTTCTCCGGCGCATTTGGAGTTTAATATCGGACACTCCGCCTATTGCCAACCCTTCCAAATCCATATTAAACAACTCTTCAAGACTGGAATTTACAACAATATCACAGTCAAAATAAATTATCCTATCCACATCCGGCAGCAAAGAAGCAGCTTTTAAACGGTAATAAGCCGGAAGCGATAAATAAGCATGAGTCTTGACATTTTTATAATCATCAAACAAATTGTCGTTAATTTTCACAAAATTTATACAACATTCTTTAATAGATTTCAGCTGTAAAATTTTTGCCTGAGAGTCTTGTGATACCCCGCCATCTAAAATATAAAAATGCAAATCGTCGGACTCTTTAGCGTTTGCAAGAATCGATGCTATAACAACTGCCGCATATCTGCTGTAGTTTTCATCTGTCGAAATACAGACGTTTATTCTGCCCATTTCATTCTTCCTGTTCTAACCCGAATCAAATTATACTATAAAAATTTAAACCTAACAAATTTTTTTAACGGAAATAATATACAAGTTTCCACTAAATATGCGTAATACTGTCACCCTGAACTTGTTTGACAAAGCGAACCAAAATTTTTGTCATCCTGACTTTGTTTCAGGATCTTAAAAATTTTGAGTGAGCCTGTCCATACGAAGTGCAGCATCTTAAAACAACGAGACCCTGAAACGCCAGGTAGGGGCATAAAATCACGTTTCGCAATTCGGCTCAACTTGATTTTGCAGCCAGTTCAGAGCCTGCCCTGAATTTATTTCAGCGGTGACATTTCTGCGTTTTTTAGTGTAAACTACGATATAAGTCCCAGTAAAAGACTATTGACAAAAGAGATTGAGCGGATAGAATTGAATTAAATCCGATAAATTGCTCGGAGGAGTGCCAGAGCGGTTGATTGGAGCGGTCTTGAAAACCGTCGTACGTGCGAGCGTACCGTGGGTTCGAATCCCACCTCCTCCTCCATTTTGAAAGAGCCTTGAAAGGCTCTTTTTTAGTGCGTTTTTGCCCTGTTCACGAACTGCAAAAATGAAGCAAAATTCAATATTACATAACGGTTTTTGCGGTAAATGCGGTCGTTCCCAAGTAATACATAAATTTCAGACATTCACCTGCAGTAATTATGATAAATATTTATTGACAATAACAGTGAATATTGATTCAAAGGAACCCGTTAAGAGAGGCTATTATTCTTGACAGCAAATTATTTTTATCTTTAAATAAATTGCATTAATGGTCTTTAAGGGATTTTAGCGTGCGCATACCAGTCATTCAAAATAAAATAGCGTTCACTGCAGGCAAGGTCAATTTATATACCGATTTTGACGGCACTTATTGTCCCGCAAAGCATTCCACCCTTCACGACCCGAATGCTAACGGATTTATGAATGAATATTGCAGCAGAATAAATAAATTCTGGCAGACTACAGAGGGGGATGTCCATTTTAATATAACAACAGGCAGAACACTCGGAGAATATGAATCTATTTCATGGTTATTAAAAATGCGGAATTTCAGGCTGCCGTTTCCAGAATCCATAATTACAAAAGACGGAAGCGACAGGTTCGTAAAAACCGGAACCGATACAGATTTTTATGAACAGGGGAATTTCCCTTTCAATTACAATAGACCCCAAGAAGAAAAGGAATTAGAAATAAAAAAATTAACCAACTGGGACGGGGATAAAATCCAAGCAAAATTAAAACGTCTGGCAGATAAATATAAGATAAGATTAGTAGAAGCAGATTCTGAAAACGCAGTTTCCGATTACGGTGAAAGGTCTTTATTCAGCAGCGGAAAGTTAGACCCCGATGAGTGGAAAAAACTGCCTTCCCAGAATGGACAAATTATTGAACATGCTTCCCCTGTTGCAGATTATGCGCTCGGTTCAAGAAATGACGGAAAATTAAAATTTAATCTTATATTCCCGCCGGATTACGGGTTTTGTCCCGAACGAAACTGGATTTACGATAACATTATTACCGATTTGAAAGGCTATCTGGAATCGAAAAAAATCCGCTATCATATGGAATGGGAACCGGCCTCAGACTCCAATCACCGCAGGATATCCTGTTCAATTACGCCACTTTTTGAACACGGTGCATTAACAAAATTATACGACACAAAAAAAGCACTGAAAGAGGCTGTCAAAAATAATGATATAGTAATCGCAGCAGGCGACGGTTCCAATGATTTTGATATGCTGAATCCTCTCGGGTATCTGGAGGAAGATTTTGTCAGAGAATGCGAAAAAAACTCTTCCCACAAAGAATTTTACTCAAAAGATATACTGCAAAGACTTGATGATTTAAAAAGAATCTATAACGGAGAAAATAGTGATTATATAAACGGACTGCGCAAAGAATTAACTCAAAACGGCTACCTTAAACAACTGGAAGATTTACCGATTTACAGTATAGTTATCAGAAAACAAAATTCCAAAATGCAGCCGCTTATTGACACATTTTCCGGCATTAATAAAGTCATCACAACAGAAAGCGGCGGTCTTGATGAAGGTATAAAAAAAGCAGTCAGGTTATATGCAGAGAAAAATCAAATATTTAAAAACGCAATGTCTGAAAAATTTAAAATATTAATCTTCGGCGCAAAAAAAAAATCTGCCAAAACTGTTAACTATTATAAGATAGGGGCGGGAATACTGCTCTCAGGAATAATAGGCTTTGTCGGATACAGGTATCTTAACAAGTCAAAAGGAAAAGATAATGAAAATAACACCGGTAATAAATCACCAAATTCAAAATCATAAATCGGCTCAAAGATATCAAGTAAATTTTCAATCATCATCTTTTGAAAATTTTAATGACAAATACAATCCGATTAAAACTCTTTTGCAAAACGAAATTGATGAATTTATTAAAACCGGCGGTAATGCGACAAAATTAGGTGAAGGTGTGGGCGGAGAAACTTACCGGTTCAATCATCCGAAGCTTGAACATATCGTTATCAAAAGAAATAAAACCGGCTTTTCTGATGATTATATGAAAGAATACAACAACCTGACTCAAATTCCGACAGATATCGTCGGAGGACAGGAAGCTGTGGCAAGAGTAGAAGATTCCGGCAGCCACTATCTTGTTTCAACTCTGGTGCAAGGGAAAAGCGTCACCAAAACTAACAGATATACGGAAGAACATTTAAAAACTCTTTTTAATAAAATGTTTGAACTGGATAAACTAGGAATTTACCACGGAGATTTAAACGGGAAAAATATACTGATAAATGAAAACGGTGCCGTTAATTTTATAGATTACCAGTGGACAGAAAAGGTTGACCAAATCAATTTCTTTGACAGCCGGAAAAGCAAAAAAATATTACTGCCGCTTGCAGAATTTCCCGAGAATGCCCAGATGTTTGAAATGGCATCCATCCCTCACTACATAGAAAGTTTTGACAGCCTTGCAGAAAAAGAACAGTTCTTAAAAATGTACCTGCAGACTAAATCAAACTATCACGAAAAACGATATGAATATATAAAAAAAATTACGAAAAACTGGCCCTACACGAGCGAAAAAGAACGAATACAACAAGCTCTTGATTCAGAAAAGGCAAAAGCTGAGGTTTATCAAAATCCTGACGAAAATATTTTGAAACTGGAAATGAAAAAATTTCAATTTCTGTCGGATTACCGTGATGCCTATTCTCATGTTGATCCGAACCTTCCGCCGCGGAATATTCTCGCCTCTCCATCTTCTTATCTCTGTTCAATAAGTTCAATTCAAGATTACAGAAAAAAAATCATACAGCAATTAACTTCAAGCTGTTCTAAAACAAAAACCGACTATCTGAAATCCATGTTAAATTACGGGGATTACTGGTACGATAACTTAATTGCCTACACAAAAGACACATATGATTACATTATAAGAATGGCCACAAAAACAGCAAACATTAATGAAGAACCTCATAAATTTTATATAAATGAAAGAAACCCAAGAATATTCACTCCAAATTTGGACTTACTGGAAAGTATGGGCGAACCATATAACCCCCTGTATGAATCAGGTCTGGATTCACCGTATTTGATGATATACAAGTTACAAAGTATGTATGAAAATTCGCTAACAGTGCTGGATCTTACATTAAAAGACCCTAAATCAGTACACAAAATAGAAAAAATAAAAAGCTTATTTAATAAAACACAGTCCACAGTATTAAATAAAAGACTTTTAGATACCCTGAATGCATCTGAGCTTTCAGTGCTGAAAATAAGAGAATTTCGAGGATATGTGAAGCACAATTTCCCGTCATATATTGCAAACAAAACCTTAAATAATCTGCTGGAAAATGCTGCAGCATTTTCACAAGATCTATTCAAAAGTATTTTTTCAGGACTTCAGTCAATTAATCCAAAAAATATAACTGTAAAAGGCTATCAAGAAATGCGAAAATTTCTTTATAAAATATAAGTTGCCTCGACATTCTGCCGGAGTAAGGGTGACTAAATAGCACTTTTTATGAGAGGTAAGAAAATCTTTGATTTTTAGGAGGGTTAAAAACATAATCATGTAAGCACTGCCATATAGAAAGGAGTGCACCGGATGCAATTTATTCCATTTTTCTGAATCTTTCGTTTATAGCAGTCCTAAACGCTCAAGTTTTACCCTGTGTGATTTGACAGTATGTTCACTTATTCCTAGCTTTTCTGATATTTCCTTTTCTTCGAAATTAAATTTTAACATTTCTAACACCAATTTTTCATTCTCAGTTAAAAAATCAATTTCTTTCATTATATACTCTTCTCCCCGTTAATTACAATCCATAATTATAGTATAAAACTCCTTGATGTGCCAGTAGACACATGGCTATTTTTTTTACTTTACTTTTTACGGATATAGTGTCATAATATCGGTTATGTTAGCAGTTACAGAGAAAAAATTCGCGGCAGGACTTTCAATCGGTTCAAATGCCGTAATAATTCTTTTAAAAATCATTGCTGGAATTCTATCAGGAAGTATCAGTATTATATCTGAAGCAGTACACTCACTGAGCGATTTTCTGGCGTCTGTTTTGACCTTTTTCGCTGTAATGAAATCATCCGAGCCTGCCGATAAAGAACATCCTTTCGGCCATGGAAGATATGAAGATATGTCCGGATTTATTGAAGGCGGACTTATTATATTTGCGGCTTTGTATATTATTTATGAGGCAGGTAAAAAACTTATTTTCGGCTATACAATGGAAACCGAATCTTTTCTGGGTATAGCGGTAATGGGTTTTGCGGTTGTATCAAATTTTCTGGTAAGCTCATACCTTTTCCATATTGCAAAGAAAACAAATTCCGTCTCTCTTTATGCTGACGGAGAACATTTAAGAACTGATATCTGGTCATCTCTCGGGGTTTTAGTGGGACTTGTGCTGATAAAAATTACCGGAATCATTATCTTAGATCCGATTATTGCAATAATCGTCGCTTTATTTATATTAAAAACGGGGGTATCAATCTCAAGAACGACTCTGAATAACCTTCTTGACGCTTCGCTGCCTGTTGAAGATTTGACGAAAATTGAAAATATTATAAATGACATTAAACCAGAAGGAGTTCTCGGGTACAGAAACCTTAAAGCCAGAAGCGTCGGGCCTGAAAAACAAATCGAAATAGTGCTTCTTTTCCCGAAACAAATGACAATAGAAGCCTGCCATAATCTATGCGATAAAATAGAAGAAAAAATCCGGCAGGAACTCGGCACCTGCAATATCTCAATCCACGCAGAACCCGAATGTAATAATGTTATGCATAATAGAATTTAGTCCTCTTCAATACCTAACTTCAGAGTTAACTCTTTTATTTTTGCAACATATTTTTCTGTTGATGCACCTATTTTTTCTGCAAGAGTTTTAAGCTGTGAATTATACCCAAGCTCCATTAAATAATCATCTATATTTTCACCGGCATTTTTAACAAATTCGTCCTTCACTTGCTCAACAAGCTGCATTTGTCTTTTAACATATTTATCAAAAGGCATGTTGGTCTGCATGCATTTTTTTACCTGCTGCTGTAACATTGCATATTCTTTTTGTATATCCATTGCCATAATTATCTCCTTATGCTAAATTTGCAAAATCAAGCTCATCAAATTGTTTTAAAAATTCATCCATTGGAACTTCTATCACAGCACCTGAATGCCATGGATTTGAAATCAAGACAGTATTTCTTTCTGCATTATAACCCTTAACAGAGTATTCATGACACTGATAAAGATTATATTTTTCATTCAATGGCACTCTGTCACTGGTACCATGCAGAGATCTTGTTCCTGCTGCAATATAAAAATCAGGATTATTTGCATTTTTTATTATGAAATCACGCATTGATGCAGAATCATATCGGATAGACTGAGATCTTACACCTAACAGTCCGGTGACTGCTGTATTACCGTTACCACCGGCTGCAATTTCCATAATTATAGTTTCACTTGCATTAAATTTACGCTGAATATTATCTTTTGCGTTCTTACAATAACCTTGTTCAATTATGGCAAGACCATTTGCATCAAACATATGTTTGTAATTTCTCGGAAAACGTCTGAAGTAATCTTTTTGCCAGTTACCATTTGCGGTTGTTGTATATATTCCGTTTGCATCCTCGCCTATAAGCTGATACAATTTTGCACGGCCACCAGGAGTATTGGCAAGTTTATCCAGTGTTGCAACCAAATAACAAGTTCCGATAGCACCTTGGTGAGTTGTAAATCTTCCTACAGGAGGGAATAATTGCCTGAAACGCTCTTCCGATAGATTTAATCTAACCATTCTGCCGCCATCATTAACAAACATTGTGCCGTTTATTGCGGCAACATCGCCTTCAGACGTTCTTCTGGCAATATCAGCAAGAGAATCTGTATTTTTAAATTGTTTAATATAGTCTTCGCCATGAATAAGTGTTTCAATATCATTCAATGCATTTTCAGAAGCCTGTCCTTTTATGTATTTTCCTTGCGATTCGAAAGTACCGGATTCAATAATAGATACAGTCTCTTTTGATAATTTTGAAGCTTTATCAAGTGTTTTTTCAGTATTTTCAAGGAATTTTTTGACCTCTGAAGGACTTGATGCAAGACTTGCTGCGTTAGCGTGGTTTCTGTTAAATAACATCAAATAACCCAGTTCTTTATCGGATATTCTTGTTGTACCGACAAATGAAGATTTCTTTCTTATTCCGGACGGACTGTTGGCAAAGACTTCAAGAATTCCTTTATTATTTGAATTTACGGAACCCAAAATGTTTGATAAAGCGGTTGCATCAGTTCTGTCAAGCTTGCTTAATATATTATTCAATAAAACATAATCATTTCCGGTAGCTTTTAGGAATTTCTTTTCAGCACTTCTATATTCAGGAAGAGACAAAATCCGTTCATTCTGCCTCATTTGCTGAAGCGAATTATAAGCCGCAAAATTTTCACTATCAAATAATTTTGTGCCGTTTGTGGAAGTATCTTTTATGATAAGTTTTCCATCATGTTTTGTAATCACAAGATGCTTACCGCTTATGGTTTTATCATTCGGGTTTATATCGCTGCGGCCTATTGTAAGAATATCGCCATCATCAAGCAAGTCTATCTTTCGTTGCAGTTCAGGTGAAAGATTACCAAAATCTATAACATTGTTGTCGCCGACAACAAGTTTTGTATCCGAATTAATTTCAATGAAAGGACTATTCTTATCAAGTACTGCGTTCCTTACGTTACGTTGTATTGAACTCTGGCTTATACGCTGGTTATTATGAGTAATACCTGCTTCTTGTTTTGCGATATTGCGCTGTCTTACTTCTTCCGGAGAAGGAGTGTCAGGCGTCGGTTTTGGATCAACAGGGGTTGGCGTGTCCGGAATATCCGGCGTCGGTTTCGGATCAACAGGGGTTGGTGTATCCGGAGTATCAGGCGTCGGTTTCGGATCAACAGGGGTTGGTGTATCCGGAGTGTCAGGCGTCGGTTTTGGATCAACAGGGGTTGGCGTGTCCGGAATATCCGGCGTCGGTTTCGGATCAACAGGGGTTGGTGTATCCGGAGTATCAGGCGTCGGTTTCGGATCAACAGGGGTTGGTGTATCCGGAGTGTCAGGCGTCGGTTTTGGATCAACAGGGGTTGGCGTGTCCGGAATATCCGGCGTCGGTTTCGGATCAACAGG
>CALUTK010000039.1 GCA_944323675.1 Candidatus Gastranaerophilales bacterium
GCAAATATCCGATACCGCGATAAAGAGACAGGAAAAGTTCAATTCGTTCACACCATTAACGGCTCAGGACTCGCTGTTGGCAGAACTTTTGCGGCTATTGTCGAAAATTATCAGCAGGCTGACGGAACGATTATCATACCGGAAGTCCTCAGAAAATACACCGGTTTTGATAAGATATAGAGCCATAAAGGCTAAAGGCTGTACGCGTTGAAATGCCAGAGTCCGGTAAGGGGGCGCATACCTCATTCCGGAAGTTCAAGCTATGCGGAGTCGCAGTGCCGCCGAGTGCAATGCTTATGCGATCCCGGGTCGAAGCTGGGATGACGTCACCACTTTACTGGGGGCTTAAGCCCTCCCCTTGCGGGAGAGTGGTAGGGTGAGGAGGCAGACGATGATGAAAGTAGAGTTGTTCAATAAAAATAATTGGTACATTCAGACCCAACTCTTCACTTTTCCCAAAAGCTGGATTGCTTCGCTATCGCTCGCAATGACGTCACAGTCCCTCTATGAGGGAGAGGGGCAGGGGGAGGCGGCGGACAATGGTGAATGTAGAGTTGTTCAATAAAAATAATTGGTACATTCAGACCCAACTCTTCACTTTTCGCAAAAGCTGGATTGCTTCGCTATTGCTCGCAATGACGTCACAGTCCCTCTATGAGGGAGGGGGGCAGGGTGAGGAGGCGGACGATGATGAATTTAGAGTTGTTCAATAAAAATAATTGGTACATTCAGACCTCACTCTTCACTTTTCGCAAAAGCTGGATTGCTTCGCTATTGCTCGCAATGACGTCACAGTCTCTCTCCCTCGAGAGGGGGGCAGGGTGAGGAGGCGGACGATGATGAAAGTAGAGTTGTTCAATAAAAATAATTGGTACATTCAGACCCAACTCTTCACTTTTCCCAAAAGCTGGATTGCTTCGCTATCGCTCGCAATGACGTCACAGTCCCTCTATGAGGGAGAGGGGCAGGGGGAGGCGGCGGACAATGGTGAATGTAGAGTTGTTCAATAAAAATAATTGGTACATTCAGACCCAACTCTTCACTTTTCGCAAAAGCTGGATTGCTTCGCTATTGCTCGCAATGACGTCACAGTCCCTCTATGAGGGAGGGGGGCAGGGTGAGGAGGCGGACGATGATGAATTTAGAGTTGTTCAATAAAAATAATTGGTACATTCAGACCTCACTCTTCACTTTTCGCAAAAGCTGGATTGCTTCGCTATTGCTCGCAATGACGACACAGTCCCTCTCCCCTTGCGGGAGAGGGTGTCCGAAGGACGGGTGAGGGGTAAAGAATAGACGTCATTCCGGAAGCGTAGAAAAACTGATTGAAGCGTCAGCTGAAATCTTGTTTTTCTAGCTATGCGGAATCGCATTACCGTTGGACGTAACGATTATGCGATCCAGGGTCGAAGCCGGAGATGACGCATAAATAAAAAAGGCTTCCATTTCGGAGCCTTTTTTATTTATGACAATGTATATTAACCGAGTTTACTGAATATATCATCAAGTTTATCGTTTCCGATGAATTTTTCTTTAAGAGCGTCAGCCTTTTTGCAGCATTTTTTTATGAAGTGTATAGGGCTTAAAAACAAACTGCCTAATAAACCTTCCTGTACAGGTTCATAATAGGTCATACCATCATAAATATCAGCTTTCAGCCTTTTTAATTTGTTATCAAAATCTACATGAACTTGAAAAGGATTTTTTACTTGATTCCCTGCCAAAGTAGCAAGTTTATCAATTTCTTGATTGTTTAAACCTTTGGTTTTTAAAAATTTTTGTGCGCTTTCACTGATTTTTAGACTCATTCCAAAACTTTGATTTTGCTGTGGATGAAAATTTAATTGCATACGATTCTCCTTTTTGTTTGCTGATTATATATAACTTCGGAAAAAATTTTTGCTGTTTTTTAATTATAATTTTACATTTGTTAATTTTTAGTGCATAATTAAAATATCAGACAGCTAAGGAGTATGAATGTACGAGTTTCCGTTTGAACTTGATGATTTTCAAAAAGAAGCCTGTGAATATATTGATGCCGGAAAAAGCGTTGTAGTATGTGCGCCGACAGGGGCGGGTAAAACGGTTATTGCCCAGCACGCCATACATCGAGCGCTGGAGGAAGGGACAAGAATTTTTTATACAACACCTTTGAAAGCTTTATCTAACCAGAAGTATTATGATTTTTCTGAAAAATACGGGGCTGATAAAGTCGGGCTTTTAACCGGTGACACTTCAATCAATAGAACTGCCCAAATCGTTGTTATGACAACGGAAGTTTTCAGAAATATGCTCTACGGAACGAATTTCGGTGCGGTTGCTGACAATTTAAAAGATGTTAAATACGTTGTTCTTGATGAAGTGCACTACATGAATGACGAGCAGCGCGGAACTGTCTGGGAAGAAAGTATTATTTACTGCCCGACAAACGTTCAGATTATAGCGCTTTCTGCAACAGTTGCGAACGCTGATGAACTTACCGACTGGATTAATACCGTGCATAGCAGAACTGAGCTTGTGAATACTGATTTCAGACCGGTACCTTTAAGGTTCTTTTACTTTGACAGTTCACAGCCGGATAAGCTTCTCCCGCTACTCACTCCATCCGGACAATTAAATAAAAAGATTAAACCTGAAAAAAGATTGTGGGGACACAACAGAAAAAAACAGCGCTCTTATGTCAAAGATATTGTGAGAAACCTCTATAATCAGGATATGCTGCCTGCGATTTATTTTACCTTCTCGCGTAAAAAATGCGATGAACAAATGGAAAAATGCGCCGGACTTGAACTTGTGACAAAAGGCGAACGCGCACAAATCAGGCAGTTTATTGATGATTACATAGCGGAGAATCCACACCTTTATAATAATAAACATATTGAATACCTTCTTTGCGGGGTTGCCTCTCACCATGCCGGGCTTTTGCCTTCGTGGAAAATTCTTGTAGAAAAACTTTTCCAGAAAGGCTTGATAAAAGTAGTCTTTGCAACAGAAACCCTTGCTGCTGGGATTAACATGCCGGCTCGTTCGACTGTCATAAGTTCAATCAGCAAAAAAACGGATGGCGGGCACAGAATGCTTACGGCAAGTGAATTTTTGCAGATGTCAGGCCGTGCAGGCCGCCGCGGTATGGATGAAATAGGATATGTTACGGTTGTCGGAACCCAGTTCCAGTCACCGGAAGAGGTTGCAGAACTCGTTCTGAGTGATGCAAACCCTCTCGAAAGCCGCTTTTCACCGAGTTATTCCATGGTTTTGAACCTTCTCCAGCGTTTCAGTCTTGATGAAGCTAAAGAACTTATCCTGAAAAGTTTCGGGTATTTTTCATCAGGTTCGCGTCTAAAGCCGCTGCTTCAACTGAAATCTTCAATGGAGGGTGAAATTAAAGCAAGAGAATTTGTCTGCCCTTATAAATTAACAGACGCTCAACTTCATGAATACGATAAAACCCGTCATATATATGTTCAGAACCGGCAGACTTACAAAAAAATTACCAAGCAGGAACGCTCAAAAAATCGTCCGTTGTCTGATGATGTTATAAAATTTGGCAAAGAAACAAAAGCTCTCCTTGAAAAAATGCATAATTTCCACTGCGATACCTGCAAGCTTTACAAAAAACATACGAAAAATATTGAGGTTATCAATAGATTTGACTCAAAGCTTAAAAAACTTGATAAAGAAATTGACCGACAGCGGGATATTTTCTGGAATAAATTCCTTGCACATAGAAGCGTACTGATGGATTTTGGCTACCTGAAAGACGATTACCCGACGGAAAAAGGAATTACAACCTCGCAAATCCGCTCGGAAAACGAATTATTTATCGCGGAAATTGTTTTCTCTCACGTTCTTGAAAACCTGACTCCATCCCAGTTAGCAGCCGTAGTTTGCGCAATTACAACAGAAGAATTAAGGATAGATATCCCATATCTTCCGATATCTGAACCAGTCAGAAAAACTCTTAACCTGATACGCAATCTAAAACGAAAAATTGAAAAAGTTCAGAATTCTTATGATGTGGAAGCACCGCTCTATATAAATCCGTATTTCAGCTCTCTTATAGAACTCTGGGTCGAAGGCGCCGAATGGGAAACAATAACTAATCAAATTGACATAGGAGAAGGCGACATTGTCCGCTCATTCAAAAGGGTTGTCGATGTCTTAAGACAGTTTACGACAATAGCGAATGTTCCTGAAGCTCTTGTCTTTACTGCGCGCGATGCAATTGACAAAATTATGCGCGAGCCTGTTGATATTGATTAAATATCATCAGATTTGTTCCAGACAGTCATCAGTTTTCTATAAGCTTTTACAATACATATGAGGCTTTTACATTTTAATTTTAAAATGAGATTTTAGTTGTATATTTTTTTATTCAAATCAGCTTTTCTAATTCTGATGTTTTCAGGCGTAATTTCGACGAGTTCATCGTCCCCAATGTATTCAAGGCTTTCTTCAAGCGACATAATTTTCGGAGCCTGCAGAGTTACCATAACATCAGCAGTAGCGCTTCGCATATTAGTAAGCTTTTTCGTCTTGCAGATATTTACTACAATATCCTGCGGTTTGTTGCATTCACCGATAATCATTCCGCGGTAAACCTTTGTTTTCGGGGTTACAAAGAATACGCCGCGGTCTTCAAACTGTGCAAGTGCGTAAGGAATGGCTTCACCCTGTTCATGAGCAATGATGGAACCGTTTCTCTGACGCGGAATATCGCCTGCATACGGACGGTAGTGAAGGAATGTGTGATACATAATTCCTTCGCCGCGTGTCATACGGATAAATTCACTTCTGAATCCTATTAAACCTCTTGCAGGAATATGGAAAGTCATTGATGTTCTGCCTTTTGCATTGTTCATTTCTTTCATTTCGGCTTTTCGGCCTGATAATCTATCAATGCAGCTTCCGGCATAACCTTCCGGAACATCAACGATTAAATTTTCATACGGTTCGCACTGCTCGCCGTTTATGGTCTTATATATAACCTCCGGTTTTGAAACCTGAAATTCGTAGCCTTCGCGGCGCATTGTTTCAATCAGGATTCCTAGATGCAGTTCGCCTCTTCCGGATACTCGGAAAACATCTGTAGAATCGGTATCTTCAACGCGTAAACTTACATTCTTTTCAAGTTCGTCGTAAAGACGTTTTCTTAATTGTCTGGAGGTTACGAATTTTCCTTCCTGCCCTGCAAACGGGCTGTCGTTTACTGAAAAATTCATCTGCAAAGTTGGTTCGTCAACTTTTATTAAAGGCAGCGGCTGAGGGTTATCAATAGAGCAGATGCTTTCTCCGATTTGAATATCAGAGAAGCCTGCGATACCTACGATATCACCGGCAAAAGCTTCCTGAATTTCGGTTCTGCCTAAATCGTGGAACCCGAAAAGTTTTGTAATTTTTCCCTTTTCTTGAGAACCGTCCGCGTGGATTACGCAAACCTGTTCCTGCGATTTAACTGAGCCGTTTTCAATGCGGCCGATAACAATGCGGCCTACATAATCGTTGTAATCAAGAGTTGTTGCGCGGAACTGGAATGGTTTTGATGCATCCCCTTTCGGCGGTTTAATATTTTCTAATATGCAGTCCAGAAGCGGAATCATATCTTTTCTTTCATCGTCCAAATCTTTTATTGCAAAACCGTTCAAGCTGCTTGCAAAAATGAACGGAAAGTCAATTAAATCTTCTCTGTCAGTAAGTTCGGTGAACAGATCAAAAACTTTATCCAGTGCAGTGAGCGGTTCTGCTGCAGGTTTATCTATTTTATTAATAACAACTATAATTTTCAAACCTAATTCAAGAGCCTTTGAAAGAACAAATCTTGTTTGCGGCATCGGGCCTTCAGCGGCGTCAACGATTAATAGCGCTCCGTCTACCATACCGAGAACACGTTCGACTTCTCCGCCAAAATCAGCGTGCCCTGGTGTATCTACTACATTAATCTTGGTATTTTTATAATTAATTGAAATGTTTTTTGAAAGAATTGTAATCCCGCGTTCTCTTTCTAAATCATTACTATCAAGTACGCGTTCCTGTACCTGCTGGTTTTCACGGAAAGCTCCTGCCTGCTTTAAAAGACAATCTACAAGCGTTGTTTTTCCGTGGTCAACGTGTGCGATTATTGCTATGTTTCTTATATTTTCGTTAGTGTTTGTCATAAGTTCCAGTCTTTCTTTTTTGTAATTTTTAAGGGTAAATCTGTTACTTTTATTCTAGTCTGCTGATAATATTTTTTCAACATGAGATATTTAATAAAAATTTTGTTTGTATGAGTGATGTTTGAAAATTTCAAATATTTATGGTATAATCAGCATAGTAGTTAGAGACAGGAGTTTTGTTATGGTATTATGGCAGCTTTATACTATTGCGGGAGTCGTTTGTATTATTCTTGAAATGATTGTTCCTTCAATGTTTTTCTTGAACCTTGCAATAGCGGGTTTCATTACGGCAATCTTATCACTCTTTATAAATAATGCTGATATGCTTGCTATTGATTTTATAGTATTATCACTGGTTTCAATTTTTTTATTGAGACCTCTTCTTTTGCGGACTTTGAAGCCGTCTAAGGATAAAGAAACGGGTATAAAGTCTGAATATATCGGGAAAATTGTCAAAGTGACGGAACCTGTTACAAAGTATTCGGGCGCTATTACAATTTATGATGAACGCTGGAATGCAAGAGTTGAAAATGACGACGAAATTCCGGCAGGTACTGAAGTTCGTATTGTTAAAAATGACAGTTTAATTATGTATGTAGAAAGGGTGTAATTTTATGAGTATTGTATTATGGATTTTATTTGCGGCAGTCCTGGTGTATATTGCAAAGGGCGTTTTAATTATTCAACAGCAGGAAGTTGTGATAGTTGAAAGGCTCGGTAAATATGAAAAAACTCTTGAGTCAGGTTTAAATTTTATTTTTCCTATTCTGGATGCTCCGCGCGGAATTGCAAAGCGTGTTACGCAGCGAGGTCTTGACGGAACGGTTTATTCTTATTCAAAAGAAGTGTCAAGAATAGATTTGAGAGAAACTGTTTTTGATTTTCCGCGTCAGAACGTAATTACAAAGGATAACGTAACGATTACGATTAATGCGCTTTTGTATTATCAGATTGTTGATGCTAAAAAATCCGTTTACGCTATTGCAAATCTTCCGGATGCAATAGAAAAATTAACCCAGACAACTTTAAGAAACCTTGTCGGCCAGTTGGATTTAGATGAAACTCTTGTGTCCCGTGATAAAATTAATCAGGAATTAAGAGCCATTTTAGATGAAGCGACAAACAAATGGGGCGTAAAGGTTAACCGTGTTGAATTACAGGATATTATTCCTCCTGCTGATATCCAAAGTTCAATGGAAAAACAGATGAAAGCTGAAAGAGACAGACGTGCCGCAATCTTAGAGGCAGAAGGTTTGAAAAAATCAGCAATCCTTAAAGCAGAAGGTCAGAAAGAGGCCGCTATTAATCAGGCAGAAGGTGAAAAGCAGGCTGCAATTTTAAGGGCGGAAGGTATTGCGCAGGCTCGTGTTATTGAAGCCGACGCTGAAAAAGAAGCAATCCACAGAATTATAGATGCGCTTGCTGATAAAGGCCAGCCTGATAAATATTTGATTGCGATGAAGTATCTTGAAACTCTTTCTGATATAACAGCAGGCGAAAATAATAAAGTTGTTTACATGCCGTATGAGGCAACCGGAATTTTATCTTCGGTTGACGGTATTAAACAAATGTTTGATAAAAAATAGTAATTAAAATTAGTGAGGGGCGGAATATCGTCCCTCTTTTTTATAATCGGATATGTGGATTAAGAAACCTGAATTTATATTTTTAATATTTGCCTTTATTTTCGGGCTGTTATTTATGTTTATCACTCCATACGACAAGGTGCCGGATGAGAGGGCGCACCTTTTAAGAGCATGTGAAGTGGCGGACGGAATTTTTTATAACAAAACTCCGGCTCAAAATTTGGCATGTGATAATTATCTGCATAAAGATTTAAATTTTGAGCGTGCTAAAGTCCCTCATCAAGTTACGGGTTACCCGCCGACCTTATATGTGTTTTCAGCGCTCGGGTTTAAGGTAGGGCAGATATGGGGCGGTCATGTCATGTTTTATCTCGGCAGAATTTTTAATTTTCTTGCCTGGCTGGTTTTAACTGCTCTTGCTATACGGATTACGCCTGTATTTAAGTGGATGTTTCTTTTTGCGGCGCTCCTTCCTATGTCTTTATATGAAGCAATGTCTCTGTCTGCGGATTCTTTTAATAATGCATTTGCTTTTTTATTTTTCGCTTATATTTTTAAACTTATTTTTGAGAAGAAAGAACTTGTACGAAAAGATTATATTCTGCTTTTTGTTATGTCAATTTTAAGCGCATTTACGAAAGGCGCAATTTATCCAATATTTTTGTTTATATTTTTACCACTGAAAAAATATAAATATCTTTTTGCCGCTGTATGTTTTTCTGTTGCTTTTATTTTAATGTCATATTGGGCGTCTGTTAATTTACCATTTATAAACTCGTTTGCAGACCCTGAGTATCATAAGTATTTACTGTTGCATAATCCGCTGGATTTTGTAAGGGAATATATTTTAGCTGTTGTTATAAAGATTAATTTTTATATAAGATCCTGTATAGGAATTTTCGGATGGCTGGATGTGAGATTGAATAATTGGATTTATACTTTGACATCTATTGTGTTCTTTTCTCTTTTTATATTTTTACCGGAAAAGAAAGTTTCTAATATTCAGCGAATATTCGCGTTAATAGTTTTGTTTCTGTTTATGACAATGATGCATGCAATTCTCTACATCACCTGGACGCCTCCGGAATTTAATAAAGTCGCAGGTTTTCAGGGGCGGTATTTAATATCAGTTTTGCCGTATGTGTTCTTACTGCTTGCACAGAGCAATCATTATGTGTCAAAAAAATTTCAGAGAAATTATAAAACATTTATTTTAATATATATGTTTTTAATTTTGGCATTATCGTGTGCCAGACTCTTACAGGAATACCATCCTGCTGTTTATTATTTTTATATGTTCAAATAATGTTATAAAAATACAAATTTTTATTTAATTTTTTATGTTTTTGGTAAAATAATCTTAGACATTTACTAGAAAAGGAAGAAAAAATGATTAAAACAAGAATGAAATCGCATAACTGCGGAGAGCTTAATCTGAATAACCTCGGTGAAGAAGTAGTATTATCGGGTTGGGCGTCTACTATCCGCGATCTGGGCGGAATTTTATTTGTGGAATTGAGAGACAGAAGCGGATTTTTCCAGATTGTTGCAAACCCGCAGATTAATCCGGATGTTCACAAAGTTTTAGAAAAAGTCAGAACGGAATATGTTATTACAGTAAAAGGCAAGGTTTCAAAAAGACCGGAAGAAACTTATAACGAAAAATATCCTACAGGTCAGGTTGAAATGTATCCTGAAACAATCGAAATCCTTTCTGAAGCAAAAACTCTTCCATTTGTATTGGATGACGAAAATGTTTCGGAAGATGTACGCTTAAAATACAGATACCTGGATATAAGACGAGATGCAATGAAAGATAAACTCGTTCTGCGTCATAAAATTGTTCAGGCTGCAAGAAATTATTTGAATAATTTAGATTTTCTTGAAGTTGAAACACCGATTTTGATTAAGACAACTCCGGAGGGTGCAAGGGATTATCTGGTTCCTTCGCGTGTTCAGGAAGGCAAATTCTACGCATTGCCGCAGTCACCTCAGATTTTTAAACAATTATTGATGGTTGGCGGCTTAGAAAGATATTACCAGATTGCAAAATGCTTCCGTGATGAAGATTTGCGTGCTGACAGACAGCCTGAATTCACACAAATTGACCTTGAAATGTCATTTGTTGAACAGCAGGATGTAATAAGAGTTGTTGAAGGTTTGATTGTAGATACATTTAAAGCAGCCGGTGTTGAGGTTAAACCGCCGTTTGTTCAAATGCCATGGCAGGAAGCTATGGACAGATTCGGTTCCGATAAACCTGATACACGTTTCGGCTTAGAATTATTTGATATCGGCGATATTATCCTTGAATCCAACTTTGAAATAGTTAAAAATACACTGCTCAACGGAGGTATTGTAAGAGGTATCAGAATTCCGGGCGGTGCTAAATATTCAAGAAAAGATATTGACGATATCACAAAACTCGCAGTTTCATTCGGAGCTAAGGCGCTCGCTAATATTATCTACAACGAAGACGGTTCAGCTAAATCTCCGGTATTGAAGTTTGTGACAGAAGAGCAGGCAAAAGCTATTCAGGAACGTGCAGGTGCTGAAGCCGGCGATATTATCTTCTTTGTTGCTGATAAACCGAAACTCGTTTATGACATTATGGGAAGATTAAGACTTCACTTCGGTAAATCATTAAACTTAATTGATGAAAATAAGCATAATTTATTATGGGTTGTAGATTTTCCTATGTTTGAGTGGTCTGATGAAGAAAATCGTTATATGGCAATGCACCACCCGTTCACATCCCCTTGTCTGGAAGATCTGGATAAACTTAAATCAGGTGATTTAGGTAATGTTAAATCAATTGCTTACGATATTGTATATAACGGTACTGAACTTGGCGGCGGCAGTGTCAGAATTCACTCATCCGAAGTTCAATCCGCAATCTTCAAGGCACTTGGGTTAACCGAAGAAGAAGCAAAAGAAAAATTCGGGTTTATGGTTAATGCGCTTCAATACGGAACACCTCCTCACGCAGGTCTTGCAATTGGTCTGGACAGACTTGTCGCATTGTTGGCAAGAACTGATTCAATCCGCGACGTTATTGCATTCCCGAAAAATTCAGGCGCGAAAGACCTTATGAGTGACGCCCCGGGTGAAGCTTCACTCCAGCAGTTGAGAGAACTTCATCTTAAAAGCACTGTAACTCATAAGTAATTAAAATAATATTAAAAAAGGTTCTCTTGTCTAAGGGAACCTTTTTTATTTTGGTATATAATAATTTTATGCAAATATTTACGAAACTTGCTAAAAACACTAATTTATCCCTTGCGCTCGGTTACTTTGACGGCGTCCATCTCGGACATCAGAAAGTAATCTCAACAGCAGTGAACTATGCGCATAAAAACGGAAATAAATCGGCTGTAATAACATTTAAGGATCATCCCTGCTGCTTTTTTAAAGGTGTATGTCCTAAGTATATTTTAACAAGAGAGGACCGATTAAAGCATCTGGAAGCTTTAGGCGTTGATTATGTATATATTCTGGATTTTGACGCTAAACTCTGCCTTCTTTCGGCTGATGAATATTTAAAAAATATATTAATTGATAATTTTTCGCCAAAATCTATTTCTACGGGATTTAATCATTATTTCGGTTCGAAAAAATCCGGCGGAGTCGATTTATTGACTAAAATGCAGTCTGTTTACGGCTATGAATATTTTGAAATTCCTCCGCAGAAGATAAATAATGAAACAATCAGCAGTACCGCAATCAGAACTGCTCTTACAAAAGGTCAAATCCAAAATGCAAATGAAATGCTGGGCTATAATTTTACAATTAGCGGTGAGGTTGTAAAAGGTCAGCAGCTCGGGCGTAAGATTGGATTTAGAACCGCCAATTTAATTTATCCGTCAGAACTTATAGACTTGCCTTTTGGCGTATATTCCGTCGTTGTGCATTATGAAGGAAGAGAATATAGAGGTATAACAAATTTTGGTATCAGACCGACAGTTTCCGATACGCACCGTTGTTCTCTCGAAACGCATATTCTTAATTTTGATAAAGATATTTACGGTCAAAAAATTTCGGTTGAGTTTTTGAAAATGATACGTTACGAGAAAAAGTTTGATTCTATTGAAAATCTAAAGGCTCAGATTTGTGAAGATATAGAACATATTTAAATTACTTTATTAATGCCTGAACCTCTTTGAATTTCGGGTTTTTAGCACCCTTTAACCATTCAAACAGTGCGATTTCCACACATGAAATTTTTGCCCCGTTTTGCTGCATAATATCTATTCCCTGCTTGAATTCATATTTGTTGCGGCTGGCGCAGGCATCTTTGATTATGTAGACCTCATAACCGGCTTCAATTAATGCCGCGGCTGTCTGGTGCACGCAAATATGTGTTTCTATACCGAATAAAACAATCTGTTTTTTACCGCAGGAGGCAATCTTCTCCGGCATTCCAGCTTCTAAAAGCGCATTGAATGACGTTTTTTCAATAATTTCAGCATTGGCCGGTAAAACCTCTTTTAACTGCGGAACGGTATTTCCCAGACCTTTCGGGTACTGCTCTGTCACTATTACCGGAATTCCTAAGGATTTTGCCGCACTTGCTACCTTTACTGCCTTTGATACTACAATATCCTTATCAAGTGCCGCTACAAGTCGTTCCTGTATATCAATTATCATAACCAGACTGTTTTCAGCCGATAATGTGTTCATAAAAACTCTCCTTATTCAATGGTGCTTTTAAATTCTTTTATAAATTTTTCAACGATTTTTGTAATTCCTTTTATGCTGATTTCGTTTAAAGGCAGGGAAATTTCAGTGTTTTCCGGACTGTCCAGCCCCTCATGCGTAATATATACTATAACTTTTGCAAACCCGGGGTAAACTATTTTTAATAAACTTGTCTGTTTAGGATTTGACAATCTGAAAATGCTCTGTGTATCGCTTGTGTATTGCTCAACTTTGGTATTGAATAACTTTTCTTCCCAGCTTTTCTGCAGTCTGTAAAATACCGGTGCAATAACTTTTTCAAGCTTTTTGTTAAAGGCAGCTCTGAAAAGTTTATAATTCTTTTCTTTTGGTTCATCTAGCCATATATTGTCATTTAAATCTGAGCTTTCCGTATATATGGAAAAGTCAAGATTTCCTAACATGCTTTCAGTAAGCGCACATTGAGCATTCTTTTCGAGGTCTGCAAATTTATCCGATGAAATCGGACATATTCCTGCTCTGATGGAAATCTCTCCGTTTAATTCCTTCTTTATCTTTTCCAGAATTTTAACAGCTCCTGATATTCCGCCTTCGTTAATTAGAATAAATATCTTTGTCCCGCCTCCGTGCGCTATAATATCCGAAAATCTCACCGATTTTTTTATAGCGTAAACAAGTTTTTCTGCAGAATATTTCACTTTGCCCTCTTCATCAGGCGATATCACCATCAGGGCGCCTGACGTGAAGTTATTTATAGAAAGTTCACTGTTATTAATCGTTTTGACAGATTTATCAGTTATAATACCTGTTATTTTATCAAGAATTTCATATTGCATCAGGTAATTTTTGTACCTGTTTATTTCTTTTTTTAAACTGTCTTTTTTGATGCAGTTAACCGTGCGGATTGAAATTTCAGAAGGATCTGCCGTTGCCGCAAAATAATCGTCAATTCCTTCATCATATGCATTGAGTATAAAATCCCTGTCATATCTGTTAATAAGTAATAAAACAGAGTCAATCTGTGTTTTTACATATTTAATTAGATTAATGGTTTTAGATTTGTCATTGTGTTCGTGGATAATTACAATATCCGGCTTATCTGCAAATACAATATCCGGAGCCTCATTATAATCACAATAAGAGAGTTCATCGGTTTCTCTGAGTAAAATAAGTTTTTCTCCGAAGGTCTCTATAATATTCTGTTCATTTGTGATTAATAATATATTCATAATTTAAACTTGAAGGTGTTTTTTGATACACAGGAAGCTTCCGCCGGCGCCGAATAGTATTCCCATTGCAAACATTGTGAATAATACAATACTCTGAGCAAAAACAGGCGACGGAACCATAAAGAATTTATGCATATTAGCTAATCCGTTCTGGACAAAATTCAAAGGTATTATTGCAATAATTGAACCCGAAAATCCGTAAAACGCGCCCTGCATAATCAGCGGGAATCTTATATACCAGTTTGAAACTCCCATAAGACGCATAATTTCAATTTCATCTTTTCTGGATTGGATTACAAGCTGAATTGTGTTGTTAATGATTGTAATTGTTAAAATTCCCATAATTATCACAACCAGCACCGTTATTGTATTAACGACGTGGTTAAGCGCCTGAATTTTCTTTGCCAGATCCTGCGCATAACTCATATCTTCAACAGACTGAAGCTGTTTTATATTTTTAAACACTGCTGATATATTTTCAGGTTTGTCGACTTTCACGTGAAGAGTATCCGGCAGAGGGTTGCTGATATCAGGAAGACTCATTTCACGCTGTAAGTTGCTCCACGATTCTTCTTTTGGAATAATTTTTACGTTTTCAACGTGTTCAAATTCTTTAATCCTGTTTTTTGCAATATTTGTATCTGTGCCGGATTTCAGGTAAACGGAAATTTCCAGAACATTACCGAGTTCATGCGCAAATGCGGAAATTGATAGTGCACTGCGGAAGAATGAGCCGAATATCGTTAATATTGCAGCCATCGTCGTTATGATTACAAGGTTAACTATTCCGGTGCGTTTTATATCGTAAAACGTTTCCATTGTTAATCTGTATAGTATTCTTAATTCACACAGCCAGTCTTTCGGTATGTGTTTTTTTACTTTTTTCTTTATTTTTAATTTTGAATTATTCATAAGTACCTGCTTGAATATCCCTTACAATTTCACCGTTATCAAGAGTTATAACACGTTTTCTGAAATAATCCACCATCGCACTGTCGTGAGTGGAGACAATAACGGTTATTCCTCTTTGGTTAATCTGATCTAAAATTTGCATGATTTCCATAGAGTTTTTCGGGTCTAAGTTTCCTGTCGGTTCATCCGCAATCAATAGCGGCGGCCCGTTTACGATAGCTCTCGCAATGCCTACTCTCTGCTGCTCCCCGCCTGAAAGTTCCGCAGGCGTCGCGTGTAATTTATCGTACAATCCGACAATTTTTAAGGCTCCTGTAACCCTTGCATTTATTTCTCTTGAACTTATTCCGAGTGTTCTGATAACGTATGCAACATTATCATAAACTGACATATTCTGAAGAAGTTTGTAGTCCTGAAATACAATTCCCATGCAGCGTCTGAGGTTTGGAATTTTGTCATTGGAAAGATTTGCTATATTAATCCCGCCGATTGTAACAGTTCCGCTGGTCGGGGATTCTTCGTGGTATAAAAGTTTCATCAGCGTTGATTTCCCTGCGCCTGACGACCCTACAATAAATACGAATTCCCCTGATAAAATATCAAGGTTGATATTTTTTAAGGCATAGTGATCATTTTTGTATTTCTTTGTAACGGCTCTGAATTGAATCATATATTCTTAATCCTTATAAATTTATTTCACCAGACGATAAATGTCTATTTGTTTTTTTATGTTTTTAGCAAGTTTTTCTCCTGTCAGACCGTAGTAGTCGAGGAGATAATCCCATTTACCGCTTTGTCCGAAGGTGTCATTTATTCCGAATCTATGGACAGGCATCGGATAGTATTCAGCGAGAAGCTCGCATACAGCACTTCCGAGGCCACCGATTATCGAATGGTTTTCAACTGTTATAACAAACTTGGTTTGTTTTGCTTTTTCTATAATTGTTGCTCCGTCAAGCGGTTTTACAACCGGAGCATTCAAAATTTGAATGGAATATCCGTGCTGTTCTAAGATATTTGCGGCTTCAATAACTTCAGCGAGAGTTTCACCGTTAGAGATAACAGTTACGTCAGTTCCTTCCTGAATTACGTTAACCTTGCAGAAATCAAATTCGTAATTTTCATCAAAAATATCACACACATTAGTGCGGGCAATTCTGATATACATAGGCCCGTAGTTTTCGGCGGCAAATTTTATAACCTGTTCGCATTCTCTGCAATCGGCCGGAACTATTACGGACATGTTCGGGATACTGCGCATTAAAGATATATCTTCGAGCGCCTGATGGCTTGCACCGTCCTCTCCTACTGTAATCCCGCCGTGGGTTCCGATTATTTTTACGTTAAATTCCGGATAGCAGACGGAATTCCTAATCTGGTCATACGTTCTGCCTGTTGCAAACATTGCAAAACTTGCAACAAAAGGAATTTTCCCTTCTGACGCTAACCCTGCTGCTGTTGCTATCATATCCTGTTCTGCTATGCCTGAATCAAAAAATCTTTCAGGAAAGGCTTTTGCAAACATTTGAGTTTGAGTGGAGCATGCCAGATCCGCATCCATGACAACAATATCAGGATTTTCTTCGCCGAGTTTTGCGAGAGTTTTTCCAAAAGCAGACCTTATAGATTTTCTTTCATTTTTATTAATTAACATCCGAAAATTTTCCTCGTATTAAATATATAACAAGTCCGGACCCCATATTTACAAGGCTCACTAAACATTATAGCATAAACAATTTAATTATCTCAAACATGTAAATATATTCTTATTTTTGTAAATATAGAGTGATTTTGTTAAGAATTATTAAAAAAAATCGGAATTTTAGCAATTTATTTTCTTGACGGGTATTTAAAAGGTAGAATAGGAATACGATAATAATTTTTTATTTATTGAAAGGAAGAAAATAATATGATGCAAATTCCAAATTACGTAAATCCTTACATGCAAATTCCTTCGCAGCAGTATGCGACTCCTGCTCCTAATTACAATGCAGTAAAGATTGATGTTCACAATCCTAGTGTTAATACTCCAGGTGTTGGTCAGGCTGTAGTAAATGTACCACAGCAGCCTCAGTATGCAGCACCTACAATGTCGTATTACACATATCCGCAAACTCAGCTTTATAATTACCCGCAAACGGCTCAGCAGCCTTATTACATGCCGCCTCAAATGCAGGCACCTCAAGCTCCGGCTCCTGCAGCGCAGACTCCTCAAGCTCCGGTAGAAGTTCCTGCCCCGCAGGTTGTTCAACCAGCTCCTCAAGTTGTTCAGCCTCAGGTAGTTCAACAGAATATTAATGCTCCACAGCAAACTCCTGAACCGGTTGTAACAAAGCCGGCAGAAGCGCCTAAAGAAGCTCAAAAACCTGTGGAAATTGTTCCTTCAGCTCCCTTAACTCCTCAGGTTGATCTGAACGCTTTTATTGCAAAATTAACTGACCCTAACTATGATGTTCAGGCCTCAGCTATGGAAGAAATTGCAAATATGGTAAAAGATGATCCGCAAAAAGCAACAGAATTACTTGATGTGAAAGTTATGGATGCTTTAAACAATATTGTTAAACATGACTCAACAAACTTAGAAAAACCATCACCTGAAGCTCTTGCTGCACGTAAGAAAAAAGACGAAAACCAGGCTTTAACTCCTGAAGAACAAAAATTAGCCGATACTCCGTCCCCTTATGAAGCTTCAGAAAGAAACAAAAGCTATGCTATTTATACATTAGCAATCCTCCAGAAACTCTATGGCGATGAAGTAGCTAAACTGACTAATTCAACAGTTCCGTTAACTGAACTTCCGGGTGCTGTAACAATTGTAGAACAGTTAAAAGGCAACCCTAACTCAGCAGTAAGAACCTCTGCAGTTGAAGCTTTAAGCTACATCCAGAACCCGGCATATGAAAAAGACTTAAGAACACTTTTCAATAATGCTCAAAACGATGTAGATCCTGAAGTTCAAAATGCAGCAAAAACAGCTCTTGCAAAATTAGACGCAGAAGCTGCTCCGGAAGCAAAACCTGCTGAGCAGCCTCAAGGTGGCGGCAACACAATTGCTATGACACCAAATGCACAGGCTCCGGCTCAGGCTGCTTAACTTATACTAATTCCTTTCTTTAAATAAACGACAAGAAAAACCCCCTGAATTTTCAGGGGGTTTTTAAATGCTAAAAGCAAGATTAAGTGTAAAATTGCCTCTATTTAGTTTTGTAAAAGCCTTGCTGCAAAAGGACTTGAACTATTTGTAAAAATATGTTACAATAATAATAGGAAGTCCCTGTTAAATGGTTGGCTCTTTTGAAAAAACTTTATGGTTATAATGACACTTTCAAACAGGGGTAAAAGCAGGTTTCCGATGAGTGTTATTCCCCGCCCCACTCTAAAATAAAAAAGGTATCCGGTTACTTTAACTAATGAGGTGACACTATGGATACACTCTTTTATGCTGCAAATCGTGAGAAAATTCTGAACTCATTTATCATTTCTGCGATAATGAGTCTGCTGGTATTTACCCAGACGTTTTTTATTAATCCTCCGATGTATGCCGGAGATATTAAAATTGCCCATATATCTGAGCCGTCTCCGGTAATTGATACAGGGCAGATTAAGGATAAAATACTTAATGAATTTTCTATGGAGACAAGAGCTAAAAATTTCGACGAAAAAATCAGAAAGAAATATCCAAAAGCTGCAATTGTGGATGTAGAAAGCGGGGTAAAGCATATTAAAGTTACAAAATACTATGACGGGCGGCCTGTAAGAATAAACATAGTCGAAATAGATTTAAAACTGGCAGAAGATTTTGAATTAAAACCTGCACTCTCATCAACTTCAAATAATTTAAGAAGCAGAAGAACAATTACAACAATAGCAAAAAATACAAATTCAATAGTCGCGGTGAACGGCACATACTTTAAACCCCAGACGGGTGTTCCGCTAGGAACTTTAATGATTGACGGTAAAGTATACACAGGCCCTGTTTATGACAGGGTTGCTATGGGGATTTTTGATAATGGTTTTGATATGGCTCGGGTTCAATTTGACAGTGTTTTAGAGGGTTCTAAAAACTCTGTTAAGGTGGATAACATAAATCAGCCAAGAATGTTATCAACACATGTTATTGCTTACTCAAATGACTGGGGAAAGACTTCTCCATCATCGCCTAAGTATGGGTTTCAAATAGCTTTGAAGGATAACAAAGTTGTCGGTGCCTCTTATTCCTCTCTTGCAATTCCGGAAGGCGGATATGTAATTGTCGGGCCTGCAAAACTTTTAAGACCTCTTGCATTTGAAAAGAAAGTTAAATTAAAAATAGGAATATCTCCTGATTGGAAAAATGTTAAGCATATTATAAGCGGCGGGCCTTATCTTGTGAAGGATTCGAAAGTATTTGTTGATATGACTGCACAAAAGCTCGGTTCAGTCGGCGGCAAAAACCCGCGCACAGCAATCGGTTATACAAAAGATAACGAAATGATAATGGTTACGGTAGATGGCAGGGAAGGCAGTTCTGTCGGGATGACATTAATGCAGCTTGCTGGCTTTATGAAATCCTTAGGATGTATAAACGCAATGAATCTGGACGGCGGCGGCTCGACTGTTATGTTCGTTAACGGGCGTGTCGTAAATAAACCGCAGGTCAGAGGCGGAATTACACTTTCTAACGCTCTTGTTCTTTCCAGAAAAGTCGATTAATTATCTCTTTTCCACATAAATTTATTAAAGTTTTCATTTATAAGAGTAAACCCGTTTTTTCTGTAAAATTCTCTTGCGCTTGGTGAAGAATTAAGGAGAATTTTATCATATTTTTCTTTTAGAAAGTTTATTATAGCAGTACCTATTTTTTTTATGCAAGGCGGTTCATAAGAATATATATATTGTGGGTTTGTGCTCAAATATTCCAGTTCAATTTCTTTATTATTATTTTTTGTTATTTCCGCAACTCCTAAAACTTCGTCAGGATTTAATTCGTTAAAATTCCCGACCTGTTTTGTAAGCGCAAAAACTTCCATGTCCGCATCCCACGCAGGATCATTTCGCTCATAAGCCCTTTTTACATCAACATAAATATCATCAGCATAAGCTTTTTCTCCAAAATCCTGTGCTATTAGGTTAAGCGCTTTGACATCATTTTTGTCGTAAGGATTTATTTGAACAAAGTTTGCAGATGAAGGCTTGTAGAATTTGTGTTCGTATGAATATTTTAAAACCGGCAGCTTTTTTATAAACCTTGCGCCGAAAGAGATATTATTTTCCATTTGAGGATTATAAAATCTGTAAAAAATATTTTTTGCTACCTGATATTTTGTTTAATTATATCCGAAACCCATGGAAGGTAGCTGTATTTTCCCATAAACGCAGTTATTGCAAGATAAATTATAATAGTGTAAATGCAGGCCTGAATTAAGGAATATCCGAAAATGACCGGCATATTCAGCCAAAACATAATTTGCGCTGTTAATTTATTTATAAGCGGGATAACGCTCAAAATATTGCTTAAAACGCCTATAAGAAGCGATAGAATAACATATGCAATTGATAGAAAAATCGACTGGAATATATGATACTGCGTAAAAGTCCGCAGTTTTGCATTGGTTATAAGCCCTAAAATTAGCCATATGAAACCAATCATTCCCATTGTCGGATATGTAAGCCCGGATACGATTCGTTCAATCATATAAGGCTTTTCATGCGCAGAATGCATTATGCAGCCTCACCTTTTCGTTTTTCATCAATATATTCACCCAGAACCTGGAAGTAAATAAGTTTAAATTCGTCATTTTCAGGTTCAAGTTTAATTGCGGCTCTATAGGAGGCAATAGCTTTTTCAATGTCTCCCTGCAGATAGTGGGCATTGCCGAGAAGCAAATATGTCTGGGCATCATTTTGTTTAAAATGAAGAACGGATTTATATTCATTCATAGCCTCATCAAGTCTGTTAAGGTTAGTATAAAGGTTGCCCAGAAGCTGATAGGCATTAGGTTCTTTAGGGAAGACTGCTTTTGCTTTTTCGTACATTGCAATAGCCATATCATTTTCGCCGAATTCTGAAAGTGAAATTGCATAGCAGATATAGGCTCTATAGTTGTCGCCTTCCATAGTGAGGGCTTTTTCGTAATAACTGTATGCTTCATCTCTCTTTCTCATCAGAGTGTAAGTGTTACCGATACAGATTGCAACTACCTTGTTGTCTATATTTAGTGCAAAAACTCTTTTGTAAAGATCAAGTGCTGTTTCATAATCGAAAATTTTAAAACAAACATTACCCATATCAACGAGTGCTGTAATATTTTCAGGATCAAGAGACAGAGCCTTTTCGTAATAAGCTTTGGATTCAATATATTCCTCATTATCCTGATAGAGAAGCGCAATTGCATTATAGATTTCAGGATTAGTTGAATTCAAATCAATTGCCCTGTTATAGTAGAATAGCGCTTTATCAAAATTTTTCCATTCAGCGAAAACATTTCCGATATTGTAGTAAATCAGATAGTTTTTCGGATTAATTTCCAGTGCTTTATTGTAATAAGAGAGAGATTTTCTAAAGTCTCTTTCGTAGAACCACATTGTACCCATTCCAACAAGTGCCTGTACATCAGTCGGATAGATTTCCAAAAGACTTTCCAGAACCGACATAACTTTGTCGTAATCTTCAAGCTTCATATATAATCTGGATAATTTGTGATAATTATCGGCATTTTTAGGATCTTTTGCCATTTCAACAATTAAGTCGCCGATTTGTTTATTAATTTCCTGTTTAGTTTCTAAATTTTCCATAAGCTTATTCTATCTCTTTCTTATTAATTTGTAAAATTTGTAACATTAATTATATGTTCCGTAATCTTTAGAAGCTTCTTTCCATTCATCTTCCGAAATACTGAACGCATTGCTCCAGAATTTTTCTATTGCATAAGTCTGGCGTTCCTCTTTATGGAGAATATGAACGACGACATCTCCATAGTCAAGGAGATTCCAGCGGTTTTTTGCATCATTTTCAGTTCTCAAAGGCAGTCTGTTGAATAATGTTTTCATTCTATCTTTTACAGCTTCCATTAGAGCTCTAACCTGCGGGGTTGAATCACCTGTTACTATAACAAAGTAGTCAGCAAGCGACGATACGTGTCCGATATTTAAAATAGCAATATCCTTGCCGAGTTTGTCGTCCAATGTTCTTGCTATAATGCAGGCAAATTTATGTGAGTCTATTTCATTTGTCATAATATTTTCCTTTTATAAGTAATTATATCAGAAAACAGCATTTATGTGAAGATGTTAAGCTAAGCAATAAAAAAGCCGGCAGTAGCCGACGAAAAATAAAGGAAATAAAATTGTAAAGGGAAATAAAAATTTTTTCTAACCGCGTCATTGAAATAATGATT
>CALUTK010000040.1 GCA_944323675.1 Candidatus Gastranaerophilales bacterium
CCTTGGCAGTAGTTGTGATTTTTATTAACTTTTCAAAAACCTTGTTCAGTTGGTAGAACTTATATGAACTTACGCAAACCCGACGGTTTGCTCGGCAACTGAACTAAAGACGCACAGACTGCCTTGATATCCTTGGCAGTAGTTGTGATTTTTATTAACTTTTCAAAAACCTTGTTCAGTTGGTAGAACTTATATGAACTTACGCAAACCCGACGGTTTGCTCGGCAACTGAACTAAAGACGCACAGACTGCCTTGATATCCTTGGCAGTAGTTGTGATTTTTATTAACTTTTCAAAAACCTTGTTCAGTTGGTAGAACTTATATGAACTTACGCAAGCCCGACGGTTTGCTCGGCAACTGAACTAAGGACGCACAGAAGTGACGGGGTGAAGAGTGAACTGTGAAGAGATAATAACTTCACTCATCACGCTTCACTTTTCACTTACTTTGTTTCCTTGTGGTTGGTGTGTTTCTTGCATTTTGGGCAATATTTGCTCAATTCAAGTCTTTCTTTGATGTTCTTTTTGTTTTTGGTTGTTGTGTAGTTTCTTTCTTTGCAGTCTTCACATGCAAGAACTACCATTCTGTCATTTTTTCCTTTGATACCCATTGTTTTTATTTCCTTTTTGTTAATTTTTGGCTGTTTTATAAGCTTTTTAAAATAGAATGTGAAATCATCACATTCTATTTTTTCGGCTTATGTTTACATATTATAACAAACATAAAATAAAAGCAAATAAATTGTAAACAAACAATAAGATTTTTATACAAAAAAGACCTTGATGTACAGGTCTTTTTTTGGATGATTATTTTAATCAATAGCTGCCGATTTCCGTCGGACAGAGTCTTTTATACAAGTCTTACCTGTTTATCCGCTTATATATAGCCGGCTGCAGATTTTTTGTTTTCAGGCAAGCGAATTTGTCTTCGTGCTGTTAATCATTTTGAAAATGCTTCTCAAAAACTCCGGCAATGCCAGTATCACGAAATTTTTGAGACTAATTAACATTTTATTTAATTACGTAATTACCCGGTTTTTCCTTTGGTGTTGTTTTTGAATAATTAGATTCAAAACTGCTACCATAGGATTCTGAACGCAATTTTTCCATATAGACCTGACCGTTTTTAACAATTTGCTGAAGCTGGGTGAGGTCTCGTTCGAGATTTGTCAGAACCTGTTCTGCGTATATTTCAGCGCCTTCTTTTGTTTTCATGGCTTCTTCCGTTGCCTGAATTCGTATATTTTCAGCATCTTCAAGTGCTTTTCTTTTGAGTTCTTCGCATTCTTCCTGAACCTGATTTCTGATTCGGATACCTTCACGCTCTACTGCTTTTATAAAATCAGCTTCGGATAATTTTCTATCAGCTTCCATCTGTGCGTCTGCCACAATTTTTTCAGCTTTCTGCTGCGCTTCAAGCTGCAATTCGTCTCTGCGTCTCAAAAATGCTCTTGCTTCCTGTACTTCTACAGGTAATGACGCATATATTCTATCAATTAATGTTTCTATTTCTTTTGGTTTTACAACAACATATTTGCCGGGAATTATCGGGAAACTTTCGTCTATAGACAATTCCAGCATTTTTAATAAATCAAATACTCCATTTTGCTGCATGGTTTCACATATACCTTTCTTATTAATATTATTCTACATAAGCGCAAAATAATTGTCAAATTCTAAGCCTATATTTTAAGATAAATTACGGGTTTTCAAAAATTCGTATACGGGTTCCGGAACAAATTTGGAGATATCACCGTGATTTATATAGATTTCTTTAATAGTGCTTGAGGATATAAAGTTATATTTAGGTTTTGTTGTTAGAAATACTGTTTTAATATCACTTGAAAGCGCGCTGTTTGCCTGTGAAAGCTGCAATTCGTATTCAAAATCGGAAACTGCGCGCAGCCCTCTTATAAGAACTTTTGCCCCGCGTTTTTTTGCGTATTCTATTGTAAGCCCTTCAAAGCTGTCAACTTCCACATTTTCTATATCTTTAACACTTTCTTTAATTACTTTTACACGTTCTTCAACTGTCAAAAAACCTTTTTTTTCGGAATTTTTTGCTACGGCTATAATTACTTTATCAAAAATTTCAGCACCTGTTTTGAGGATATCAAGGTGTCCTTTGGTAATAGGGTCAAAACTCCCCGGATATATAGCAATTTTCATAAACTAATCCTTTCTGTTGATTCTAATTATAATATAAATTACGCTCGCCTGCAATCCGTTCCTGATAAAAATCTATATTGCAAATTAACAGCTGGTTTGAAGAAAAGTGCAAATCTGTTATGCCCAACCGATTACTGTATATATAATAAAAAAGACCGGATTCTCCGGTCTTTTTGAATTGGCTGGGGCGGAAGGATTCGAACCTCCGAATGGCTGGACCAAAACCAGCTGCCTTGCCGCTTGGCGACGCCCCATTGATTTTTTTACATTAATTATTTTATCTTATAAAACTTCGTTGTCAATAATAAGTTAGTCTTAGTGCCTGCATTGGTATGTTTAATCATAGATAAAAGGGCTTCTTTCTTCTGCCCTGACAGTTTCTATATCGGGTAAAAGTGTTTCAAAAACTTGCAGAACCGGAATTTCACTTTCAAAATGTCCGATATCAAAGAGAACAATAGGACTTTCGAGTGCGGTATGGAATTTTATATCACCTGTAACGAGGGCGTCTGCGCCTTTTTCAAAGGCTTCTTCTATAAAATCGGAGCCGCTTCCTGCGCAAAAGGCGATTTTTCTTAACGTCGTAACGCTGCTGTTATTCACATAGCGGAGGTTCGGGGAAATTTTTAGAAGTCTGTTGTGCAGTTCAGATATGGAAATTTTTACATCTGCAAATCTTAAAAAATCATCGGTTTCATTCACTTCAAATCCCAGTTTTTTAATAAGCGTGTCCGTGGTGCCGCCTTGCGCGCGGTCAAGGTTCGTGTGGGCTGTGTAGATGTCAATATACCCCTCACCTGTCCTTCGGACATCCTCTCCCGCAAGGGGCGAGGAAATGCTAAACGGAATATAGAACATGGGGTGGTGGGAAATGATCATATCACAATTTTGTTGACGCGCCTGTTTTATTATGTCTTCCGTAACAGTAAGACATAGCATAATTTTGTCTACCTCTTCCCGATTTGTTTCAACAGCCCAGCCGGAACAGTCCCAGTCTTCCGCTAAGGCAGGCGGTGCAAAATCTTCAATCCTTTTTACAATTTCATATTTATTCATTTATAACCTTTAAAATTTTGCGTGCAATTTCAGATTTTGATGTGCGTTCAAGTTGTGTCATTCCGCCGTTTTTATCTAGGATTGTGACTTCATTATAATCGCTTGAAAATCCGATGTCTTTTCTTGAGATGTCATTTGCAATTAAGTAGTCGCAGCCTTTTTTTTGAATTTTTTCTTTTGCATTGGCGAGAAGGTTTTCACTTTCTGCGCAGAAACCGACTATTATTCTGTCATGCTGAACTTGTTTCAGCATCTCTTCTTTTTTTCTTTCACATAAACTTTTTAAGATGTCGGGATTTTTGACAAGTTCAAGCGTTAGGGTGTCATCATTTGTCTTTTTAATCTTTTGTCCGGATATATTTTTCACCCTGTAATCCGCGACGGCTGCAGCCATTATTATAAAATCAGCAGTTTCAAATTCCGCATTAACAGCCTCCTGCATTTCAATTGCAGATTTTACCTTTATAATTTTGTAAGGTCTTGTGACATCGACTGTTGTGATTAACGTGACATCATTTCCGCAGCGATAAGCTTCATCCGCAAGTGCAACCCCCATTTTTCCAGAGGAGTAGTTTGAAATATATCTTACAGGGTCAATATCCTCAATTGTTCCGCCTGCAGTGATTACGTATTTTTTGCCTCTGTCTTTTGATGTAAGTATTGCGACCGCTTCGTCGTAGATTTTTTCTAAACTGCAAAGCCTGCCTTTTCCTTCATATCCGCAGGCAAGAAATCCGCTTTCAGGTTCAAGAATTTTATAGCCGCGGGAGACAAGTTTTTTTAAATTCTCCTGAATTGCAGGATTTTCCCACATATTACAATTCATTGCAGGAGCGATTATGACAGGCTTTTTAAAAGCACAGGCAATTGATGTTAAAAGGTTATCGCAGATACCTGAGGCGATTTTTGAGATTGTATTTGCGGTTGCGGGAGCGATTATCATAATATCCGCTTCATCAGCATAAGAGATATGTTCCGGCTTGAAATCAGGGATATCAAATTCCTCAATGCCGACTTCATTTTGGCTGAGGTTCTGAAGGGTTAATTTTGTCACAAAATTCAAGGCGTTCGGAGTACATACAACACGCACATTTGCCCCCTGCCGTTTGAACATTCTTATAAGTTCACATATTTTGTAAGCGGCAATTCCTCCGGTAATCCCGATTAAGATATTTTTACCGCTCAGCATTTTTGTTCTCCTGAGATAATTTTTTCTAAATCACCGATTGCTTTATCAAGGTCGTCATTTACAACTTTGTAGTCAAAATTTTCAGCGCGCTCAAGTTCTGTTTTTACTTCCTGAAGCCGTTTTTGAATAGTGGCTTCATCTTCAGTGTGGCGTCCTCTGAGGCGGGTTTCAAGCGCTTCAATAGATGGCGGGCAGATAAAAATTAATACAGCTTCCGGCATTTTCCTTTTTACCTGCAGTGCGCCTTGGGTATCTATTTCAAGGATAATGTCTTTACCTTCCGCAAGGCATTGCTGAATATATTTTTTCTTGGTTCCGTAGCGGTTTCCTGCAAATTCCGCCCATTCTAAGAATTTGTCATTATCAATGCAATTTTGAAATTCGTCTTTTGAAATAAAGAAATAATTCACTCCGTCAATTTCGCCCTTTCTCGGGGCGCGGGTTGTGCAGGAAATCGACAGCATAAAATCCGGATTTTTCTCCAGAAACCCTTTTAAAACAGTACCCTTCCCGACACCTGAGGAGCCGGAAATTACGAATAATTTTTTTGTGCCTGAATTTTTGTTCATAGTTAAATTATACAATGAATATTTTTAATAAAAGATTTATTTGATTATTTTTGAAAAAACTTAATACAAAGAAATAATCATTCAAACGAAGTTGATTTTTTCAAAAAATCCATTAAAAGGTTGATGTGAAGATGTGCGGAATATAATATTGTAGTTTTGGGGAAAACTCAATTTACCGGACTAAATAAGGGGATAATTAAAACCGTAATGGAAAAATGTAAATCTACATCAGATAATCTATATGCTGAATACGATTGGTTCCAGAAACTATTCCCGCTTGCCATGCAAAAATCAAGCGACGGATTTTTTACGCCCGGTTTAAAGTGTGAATTAATGGGGGTAAGCAGAAATATTAATTTGCTGCAAACCAAAGAATCCTATTTCGTTACAAAAGTCCGGATTGATAAATTTTATGATATGTTTCTGAGAGTTTCGGAGCAGGCTGTTGCCTTGCTTTTGAACAGGGCACTCGGCAGACCGAACAGAGCTTTCAATATTAATAAATTAACGGATCTTGAAGGCGAAATAATGACTGCATTTAATGACTATGTTTATCAGATTATACTGCAGTTTCTGGAACCGCCGCCGGTTGTTAATTTTAAACGTACGAACTTTGATATGACCCATGTAACTTTTCTTATCAAAGATGAAGAAGAACAGGCCATGGGAAAGTTTATTATATCTGTTCCTGACGGAAGATTAAAACCAAATAAAATCGTATGTAAAGAATTAAAATTTGAAAACAAAGATTTTTACATGTGTCCTGTGCCGGTAAAAATTGAGATAGGCGGGACAAGGTTTACTGTAAAAGATTTAAAAGAACTTGAACCTGAGGACATTATTGTCCTTGAAAAAAGTAACCTGCAGGTGTGGAAAGTTTTTTTGCAGGATTACACCAATAAAATGTTTATAGAACCTAATATGGAATTAGTTCATCCGCTGGATGATAACGGAGGAGAAGAGATGACAGAAGAACCAAATAACTTATGGGACAGTATAGAAGTTGATATGTACGCAGAATTGGATCCCGTAAAGATTACTCTCGGTGATTTGAAAAAAATCGAGGAAGGCCTTGTCGTTGATGTCGCGGCTTTATATGAGAATAAAGTTACTCTCCGTGTAGAAAATAAAATTATCGGACACGGTGAGCTTGTAATTATAAATGACAGGTACGGGGTCAAAGTCAGTGACATTGTTCAAAAAAGTGCTGATGAGATTGAAGAAGAAACTCAAGCTCCTCAGCCTCAGCAAACAGCAGGTGCTCCGGCAGCGGAAGCTCCTGTTGAATATGATAACAGCCCTGCTCCGGCAGGCCCTCCGGCGGCTGATAATAATGCCGATGATGAGGATGAATTTGACTACAGCGACTTTGAGCTGGAAGATGAAGATATTTAACGGAATAAGAAAGAATCGAGGGGATTATGGGAGGATACTTAGTTAATTTCGCAATTTATACAATGGCTATGACAGGGTTAATATTCTTTGCCCTGATGATGTATAAAAAATTTGCAGGGGGAGGAAATTTCGGTAAAAAATCCGAATTTTTGAGTATTGAAGAAACCCTTTCAGTCTCTCCGCGTAAAAATTTGTATGTGGTAAGAGCCGGCAGGGAAAAGTTTCTTATTGCCGGTGATGCAGATAAAACAACTTTGATTTCAAAACTTGATAATTATACAGAGGAAGAAAAAATTCCAGAAATGCTGGAATCGCATTACGAAATTCCCCGTGCTGCAAGACGTTCGGCAAGTGTTGAAGATTTGCCGGTAATTTCGGCTTTCCCGAAAAAAGAAAACAATGTTCTTCACAATATGGTAAGAAAAATTAGTAACTAAGGAAAAATACAAATGCAGAATGTTTTAAGTGATTTAAATCCGGTTATACAGATATTACTGGTAATGACATTATTCTCGTTATTACCTCTGGTATTCTGTTGTATGACGAGTTTTTTAAGATTCGTAATAGTATTTTCAATGCTGAAGACCGCAATGGGAACCCAGCAGGTGCCGCCTTCCATTGTTATTATAGGTCTTTCAATGATTTTGACATTCTTCACTATGGGAGGAACCTTCCAGAAAATGTATGAGATGGGGAGTGTTCCGTATCAAAAGAATCAAAATATTATAGCGGCAGTCGATCAGGGTTCAAAACCTTTGAAAGAATTTATGATGAAACAAACCAGAGAAACAGATCTGGCATTTTTCATTGAACTTTCAAAGAAAAGACCGCCGTCTTCCCCTGATGAAATTACCATCTGGGAAGTTGCGCCGGCTTATATAATAAGCGAACTTAGAACAGCTTTTGAAATAGGATTTGTAATATTCGTGCCGTTTATCGTGTTAGACCTTGTTGTTGCGAACATTCTTCTGGCACTCGGTATGTTTATGTTATCCCCGACGATTATTTCTCTGCCGTTTAAGCTTTTGATATTTATTGCGGTTGACGGATGGGCACTTATTGTTCAGGGGCTTGTCACAAGTTACAATTAAAATTTAGAGAGGTTGATATGATTGAAGTTTTAGCTGAATATTTGGCAAGAGGGTTTCTGGTAATGCTCGCAATTTCAATGCCCTGTGTACTTGTAGCGGCTGGTATCGGTCTTGTGGTAGGTATATTGCAGGCTGTTACACAGGTTCAGGAACAGACAATTGCTGCCGCACCGAAGATTCTGGCCGTATTCCTTGTAATTGTAATCGGCGGTTACGGGTTTATCAGAATTCTGACGAACCTTTTTACGGACGGGATGAACCTTGCGTTTCAGGTTGTGCCGAAAAACGATAATTACGTTCTCGCGGCAGACTATTACCGCTACACCTCACCATACGGGAACCTAGCTCCTGATAAATTCCGCAATCAACCGAATATTGATTACATTATGAAAAATCCGGGCAAAATTCCTTTCATCAGAAATGAAGAAAGAATTCGTGACATTCCGTCAAACAGAATGCCTAACCCTAGACCTGATTTAGTTGAAACCAGAAGAATTTTAGGAAACTGATATGGAGCAGATTCTTGCAGAAATAGTTAAATTATTCCCGCAGATAAATACCGCGCTTTTGTCCGGTATTTATGTTTTTGCAAGAATGCTAGGGTTTTTCAGGTTCGCTCCGGTATTTAACCGAAAAGAAGTTCCGGGCATGGTAAAAATTGCGCTGGCACTTTTGATGACTATTTGCATTACAGGCCTTATAAAACCGGATAAAATGGGAATGGAAGATTCCATGCTGCTTTCAATAATTCTTAATTTTGCTGTCGGTGCAATGATAGGTTATATGGCGCAGCTGATTCTGCTTGCGATAGATGCCGGTGCTGACATGATTAACATGCAGATGGGATTATCTTCGGCAATGGTTCTTGACCCGACGACATCCAGTCAGGTTTCTATTTTGACAAAAATAATTTCGCTGCTGGGGGTTCTGGTATTTATAAACCTTGGCGGGATTTACTGGCTTATAAAAGCGTTTATGAGAAGTTTTGAAATATTCCCGTTATTTGCAACATCACTGCCGTTAGCGAAACTGGTAAACATGGATTATTTGATAAAAATGACATCTAATGTTTTATATATGGGTTTGCAGATTGCATCGCCGATTTTGCTTGCGACACTCGGGCAGGACATTATTCTTGGCGTAATTTCAAAAACCGCGCCGCAGGTTAACGTTTTCCAATTAAGCTTTCTTTTTAAACCTGTGTTTGGGGCAGCGATTATGGTATGGATTTTGCCGATGCTTCTTGATGTTATTTCGGATTACTTTTTATCTTACGCGAATATATTTTGATGAGGAAATTTACAGCGAATCAATCAGTCTTTTTGAGAAGTGAAGAGTGAAGGGTGAGGAGTGAAGAGTTGAAGGGAAATTTTATATGAAAAGTTGAAAGGATGAATGGGTGTTTTTTTAATCCCTCTTCCCAAGGCGGGAGAGGGTGTCCGTAGGACGGGTGAGGGGGCAATGCGTGACTCGCAATAAACTCATATTATTTTTATACTAAAATAAAAACATGGTTAAAAATGCATACATTCATATCCCTTTTTGTAAATCAAAGTGCAAGTACTGTTCATTTATTTCTTATCCGCAGCTGGAATTAAAAAAACAGTATTTGGATGCCTTGCAAAAAGAGATAAAATATTTCTACAAAAATGAGCCTCTTAAAACGCTTTATATCGGCGGCGGAACCCCTTCTGTTTTAGAAATTGCGGAATTGTCCCGAATAATAGAAATTTTTAAATTCGATAAAGCTGCTGAAATTACGGTTGAACTTAATCCTGAGACATTAACATTAGATTATTTTGAAGGACTTAAAAGAATAGGTGTAAACCGTTTAAGCCTCGGGTGCCAGACTTTTGATGATGAAATTTTGAAATTAATCGGACGCCGGCACAATTCAGCGCAGGTAAAAACTTCCGTAGAACTTGCGCTCACTGCAGGGTTTGAGAATATAAGCCTTGATTTTATCTACGGGCTGCCCTCGCAGACTGCCGGCGCTTTTGCGGCAGATTTAGAAACTGCCGTTTCTCTTGGCGTAAAACACATTTCTCTTTACGGGTTAAAAATTGATGAGGGATGTTTCTTTTATAAAAATCCGCCTGAAAATCTTCCGGATACTGATACTCAGGCAGATATGTATTTGAAAGCAATAGAAATTTTGACAGGTGAAGGTTTTGAACATTACGAAATCAGTAACTTTGCAAAACAAGGATTTGAATCTCAGCATAATTTGAATTACTGGAATAATAATTCCTATTATGGTTTCGGAATTGCGGCGCACGGTTATGCTGAAGGAGTGAGGTATTCAAATTACGAAGATTTTGATACGTATTTTAAATTCCCGCATGTACATTATCTCAATCACCGCGTTACCCCGCAGGAACAGCTTGAAGAAGAAATTTTCTTGGGTTTCAGGGAACTAAAAGGAATAAATATTCAAAAAATTAACGAAAAATTTTCAATTGATTTTGAAAAAAAGTATTCAAAAATTTTAGAAAAATATCTTGCCACAAATCATATTCAAAAAACTCCGGAAGGATACAAATTATCTGATGACGGGATTCTCGTCAGTAACGTAATTCTGTCGGATTTTTTGGAATAAAAAAGCTCTCTTATAAGAGAGCTTTTTCCGGTTGTATTATTGTGTGATTTACTTATGATGAAGCTTGTGCTGCGGTTTCAGCAGCATCATTGGCTGCTTTTGTAGCAGCTTTTGCGCCTTTACCCTTAAATAATCCTAAAAGCGGATCAATCATTTTTGTGCCTATCCATTCGCCTGCTTCTGCAAGTTTGCTTCCTATTGCAGCCATTCCTTTTGCTTTTTTATCAATTTTTAAGATATTTCCTCTTGTTAAACCGAACAGCGCCAAACCGGCAATGATAATTCCTGCAATGGTTCCGCCTATGATTTTACCTGCTTTGCCGCCTTTTTTTTCTTTTGCGGCTTCTTGCGGTTTGTTAGAAATTTCAACAGTATCAGGTTTTGCGTTTTCCGCAGGTTTTTGTGTGTATTGCCCTTCGCTTTCAATTAATTTCTGCCAGTCTGAATTAGAGACATCACCTCTAAAACTTACATTAGACACTGCTCTTATCATAAGTAAAACCTCCTTTATAAATTCACACTTTTAGACACTTTTATTAAAACGACTGATGAATTAATTTTGACGCAAATCCTAAAATTTTACAATAATCTTTACAAATCTTTACAGTTTTTCTGGAATATTTTTAAACCACGTGTAATCTATATTATCAGGAGGAATAATAATGAGCATGGAACAAGAAACTTTAATTTACGTAGAAGATAATGACAGAGAAGAAGCAAAACTTTTGACCAAAGGTCTTTTGAATGAGACAGTCAGAAACAGAGCATATTTTAATGCACTCGGTGCCGAACTGGGGCTTAAGTATCTGGCTCTTGAAAATATAAGCACTTCTAAAACGTATAATCTGCATAGTGTTCATAAAATTCTGGAAGAATTTGATATCTCTGATATTATGCTCAACAATATTCATATAGATGTAAGAGTTGTGTTTGATGAAAATCAAATTTTTATTCCTAAATCCCATTTTGAATATGATATTCTTCCTGATATTTATTTTGTATTTCTTCTTGCGGAAGATAGTTCCCATGTAAAATTCCTCGGATTTTTTGAGCCTAAACTGATTAATAAAAATAATCAGAACAAAGATTACTATTTTATTGAAAAAGAAAAACTTACAGCGCCTGTAAATTTAAAATCTTACATAGAATCATTTAAGGGCAATACAACCCAAACTCTTCCTGATGATGTTAACGATACAGCAGAAACTTTGATGGTTTCTCTTGTTGATCAAAATGCCTCAAAAGAAGAAATAAAAGAACTTCTGCAGTATTTAACAAAGAGCTCCCAGTTGAGAGACAGGTTTATTGAATTCGGGAATTTTGAAATTTTATCATATAAAGCTGAGCGTTCTCCTGAAGTTACAGTACCGGAAGAAGTTGCAAAAGAGAATATAATCGACGCAACAATTGACGACATACGTCCGGCAGATAATATTCCTGTTGAAACGGCTGCATCAGTTGAAACTATTGACACTGATATTCAGCCGGAGGAAGGGAAATCAGAGCCTGAGGCTCAGCCTGAATCAGAACCGGCCGCTGTTGATGAACTGCCGTCAGAGGATTTTGGTGTTGAATCTCTTTCTATGGAAGGGCTTCCTGCAATGGATCTTTCAATGGATTCAATCTCACTTGAGGAGGCACCTTCATCAGGGCAAGTTCAATCTGATGAAACTGATAAAAAATCAGATAACGCCGAACCGAATTTAACCGAAGGATTGACGCTTGCCGGCGGGGCAGCCATTGCAGGAGCCGCTGCTGCCGCAGAAACCGCTGCTGAAAATGTTATTTCTGATACTGCGGAAACTGTCTCTGAATTTGCCGCCGATACTGCTCAGGATGTAACAGACATGTTTACCGGTGCTTCTATGAGCGAGGTGCGGGATTCCCTTGAAGAAAATAAAAGTTTAACGGGTGATATTTCTCAAATTACAGATGAACAACCTGCCGGAATGATTTCTGATATGCCGGAACAGACAGAAAACCTGTCTGCGCCTGATATATTGAATACAGATTTGTCTATGGCTTTTGATGAACGTCCGGCACAGGAAAATCCTCAGGAAGAAACTGTTTCACATGATTTTGTAGAAAGTAATACGGATGACTTTTTTGCTGATATGAATTTCAGTGATTCAATGCCGGAAGAAAATTCCGGGGAATCAACGGCAATGAATCCGTTAGAAGAAAGTCTCCAGCTTTTGAACGCAGAGGACGACAATTCCGATACTGTTGATTTTGGTTCTGTTGATCAGTCTTTTGTTCAGCCGCAGCCGGAATTTACATCCGGCGATGATATGGAGGTTCTTGATATCTCCAATGTGAATGCTGTTCCTAATAATCTGGACAGAAATATCAGTGAAACTATTGAATTTAATAATATAGAACAGTCTCATGAAAAACCTTGTTTTAATGAAATGAACGGAGAAGAAACAGTTCCGATGCTGAATATGAACGATTTTTCTCCGCTTGAGCCATTACCTGACAACAATGTTAATCCTGAGTCTTATGATATGGATAATATTTCCATTACAGATAACATGATGCCTATGCCAAAGCCTCAGCAGCCGAAGAAAGAGTTTAGCATGGAGCCTCTGGAAACGATTGATATGGAAGTTCTGGATATTAATGCAGGAATGTCACAGCCAAAACCTCAGCCAACCCAGAATCCGGAGGAAGAAGAAGCGTTGAATGCATTGTCATCAGAGTTAGATGCTATACCTGATTTTAGCGGAGACATGCTTGGCGGCGAAGCCCAGAGCGAAATGAATCAGAATGAAACCTCCGGAAATGAATCAGCACCGGAACCTCAAAATCAACAGGAAAATCCGGCTCCGGAGCAGCCTTTGACCGAACAAGTTTCTGATGAAGTGCCGCCTCTTGAAGATATTGAAAAGCTTACCGTTGATGATATCGTAGAACCTCCGGCTTCTGATATTGCAGAAGAAGAACCGGCTGAGAATATGGAGGCAATAAGTGAAAATCCTGTACCGGCAGAAAAATCTCAAAGCGATGATATTATCTCAGATATGATACAGGAAAAATCTGGGGAATCAGATAGTGCCGAAGCCTCATCAATATCCGAATCAGGAGAACAATCCGAACAAAATAAAGAGGGTGATAACTCCAATATAAAAATGTTATTTGATGAAAATCAGCAGGAAGAAAATAATGAAATTGACGAATTAAAAGATTTTGATGCAGGATTTGACCAAATTCCTTCTATATACCAGAATAATCAGAAATTGCCGGTCAAGATGTTTGCAATAGCAGCTGTTGCGGCAGTACTGGTTGTCGGAGGAATTGCAGGCTTCTCGCTGAAAAACAGAAATGCCTCCTTAGAAACAGAATCCCTCGCACAGCAGCTTCCGGAACAACTTCCGGCAGCAGATAGCGAGCCTGCAGAAACATCTGATGATACTTCTGCAGAACCCGCCGCAGAACCGGAAAGCGGTGAACCGGCAGCAAAATCAGAACAGGCACCTTCTGCTGACAATACAGATATTTTAGCAGACAATACTCCGGAAGTTCAGACAATACCGGCTCCTCAAAAAGAACCTGTAAACGTCAAAAAAGATGACACTCAAAAGAAAGCTGAAACAGCCCAGAAACCTGCAGCAACTCCGGTTTCTTACACCGGCGTAAGTAAATTGTCATGGGAAGTTCCGGATTATCTCTCTTACAGCGATAATATTAAAAAATATCTGCAGACTGCAGGCAAGAGTATAAAATTAACTCTATCCAGCGATTTGCTTTTAGTCAGCGAATACGCTTACTCAAATCAAATGAAGATAGATTTGAAATTAAGCAGTGACGGCAATATAAAGGCTTCAAATATTGTTAAATCCAGCGGCTCAGACCAAATTGACAAAATTGTGTTACAAACTGTTAAAGATACTTTAAATGTCATCAAACCCGCTACTGGAGAGGTTCCTACGCCAGATTTCCGTTTGGCTCTTATAATAAATTTCTAGTTATGCTATAATCTTATAAGATAAGGAAATTTTTACGTGGAATTAACACAGGAAAAGTTAAATTTAATAGAAAAGATTATAAAAAACGACAGAAAGTTTGCAAATAATGAAGATCTGTACGATGATTTTTTCAATGAGATGTGCAAACGTTCTATGCCGATTGTTAATACAATAACCTCGGACGCTACACTGGAAGCTTATCTGCGGAAAATTGCAACCACAAGCATTTTAAATGTTCTTAAAGATTCCGGCAGATTAAGACGTACCAGAGAAGGATTTTCACAGGTTCGGGAAGTCTCTCTTGACGCTGTTCATTCTCCGGAACCTTCATCTCAGGAAAATTACTCAAATGTTGTTATATCATATCCGCATGCCGATTTTGGCAGTAATCCTGAAGATATCGCTATTGAAAAAGAAATTTTGCAAAAAATTGTTGACGCGATATACTTAATTAATGAAGCCGAACCTGACAAACAATATTTAAGAATTTATAAGTTACGTTACGATGAAGGGATGACCCAGAAGGAAATTGCTTCCGAGTTAAACCTCTCTCAATCGGAAATTTCTAAAAGATTGTTTAAATTAATGGAAAAGGTTAAAGAGGCGTTTAATTAACAAACGGGAATTTAACTATGAAATGTCCAATCTGTAAAAAAACAATACCGGATAACACGTTAAAATGTCCGTATTGCAAAACAAGAACAGGCTTGATTTGCAAAAATTGTCATACAGTGAATTCCATATTTGATATAGTCTGCCGCAAATGCGGTGAGGAAATTCTAAAACTCTGTCCTGAATGCAACAGTGTAAATCAATTGAATGCAAAAAAATGCAGAAAATGCGGATATCCGTTTTTAGAGCCGGCTAATGCAAGGGAAGTTATACCGGAGGACTTTAATAGTTTTGAATATCCTGCAAAATTTATGAGTCAGGAAGCCGCAAAAAATACTCTTGTAAAAGGGATTTTAAACCACAATAAAAAAGTTTTTTCGCTGAGCGGCGATAGAGGTGTCGGAAAGAGTGTTGTTCTTTCACATGTTATGAATGCTTTAAAAGACAAGCATTATGTCTGGTTCTACGGCAAGTGCACCCCGATTACACAATTGACTCCGGGCGGTTTGATTCAGGATATGATGTTGAATCTTTTTAATCTCCCAAATTTTTGCCTTAACAGTTTAAAGTTTAAAAAAGACGCAACGAAATTCTTCCAGAATGAATTTCCGTATCTTAATCATGCGGAAGTTTATGACTTTTTGAATTTTCTCTATCCTTCTCAGATGGGTACTTTTGAGGAACTTTATACAAACAAAACAAAAACTTTTGATTTATTAAATAAGGTTTTTGAAAAAATAATTTCATACAGTAAGTTTGTTATTGTTGTTGATAACTTTGAAAATGTTGACGGATTTTCTTATGAATTTTTGAATGAATTTATAAAAAAAGAAAGCATATGGAATGAGCTTAATCTTCTTCTTTTGTATAATGAGCCGAAGCCTGCAAAAAGTTATTTTAATTTAATGAAAAAAGTCCAGGATGATATTTATCTTGATATAAGTATAGCGGCATTGACTCCAGCGCAGATGATTGAATTTGTAAGTGCAAAAGAGGAAACCGTTCAGGGATTCCCGTATATGAACGATACTGAAAAAAGGAATTTATTCCTCGCTGCACACGGCAACCCTGCATTTTTGGAACAGGCGTTGAGTTTAAGATTTGACTGCCACATTTCCGATTACACATTCAGGCTGCCTGAAACATATTCAGACCTAATTGACGAACGTTTAAGAGTTTTGAAAGAATCGAATAAGACTGCATATGTATTTTTGATTGCATCAGCAATCATCGGCGATAAAATAAATCTGAATTTATTGAAACAAATTTTCGGGTTTAATGATAACAGATTCAGTGAAGTTATTGCATATCTTGAACAGTCGAATTATATTTCACCGTTGAGTGATATCTTTTACCAGTTTAAGGACTTGCTTTTGTGGGAAACAATTATTAAGAACGCAAAAAATGACGATGATTTTATAGAGTTGAATACAAAAGTGTGCAATGCTCTCGGTAATTTTACATTGAATTCGAATGCCATATTCGGGATAATAGCGCAGAACTTAAAGCATCCGAAACTTGCACTGGATATCTGGACACGGAATACGCGGCTTGCGGCATACATTGGAGATACGAATCTCTATGCTATTTCACAGAAACAGTGTCTTGCTCTAATAAACGAACTTGATGAGAGTGCAACATTAAAAATAAGATACAATATATCGGAACGCCTCGGCAAACTTCTTGCGGATTTCAACCCGAAAGAGGCGATGGATTACCTTCCTGATGCAATTGCAAATGCTCAGGCAATCGGAGATACTCCGCGGGAAATTGAACTTCTCGGATATATGGCAAACTGCTGTGAAAGAGTCGGAAATTATTTCGGGAATGTTGAATGCGTCGATGTTGTTCTTTCTAAAGTAAGTCCTGATATGGATCTTGAAACCGCGCTTGTTAAGTGTTCCAAATTGAATTCTCTTTTATATATCGGAAACTGCGGCCAGATTATCAATATGATTGATAACGAGATTATGCCGGTATTCGACGAATATCTCGGCAAAACTTATACAAAACAGAATATCCCGTTTGACCTGTTGTACGAAACATGGTTAAAGACATATCTTATTCTTGCAAACGCGTTAATTTGGCAGGGAAATGACCGTTCATTTGAAATATTAACGATTCTTTTTGACATAATTGAACGCAACAATATCAGTGATAATCTTTTCATCTGCAAATGTAAACTCGGACTTGCATTTGCAAATACCATGAAAGGAGATTTCACTTCATCCGAAAAATTACTTGAAGAAATTCTGAAAAATTACCGTGAAAGTTCCATGGATGATGAGGCGCTTTTACGCTGGAATCTGATTAATATAATAAATAATTTCATGAGAAAACGCTACAATGGATTGCAGGAAGATTTATTCCAGGTTGTAACTTTTGCAAACAACAGCGGCGATAATTTTACCAAAAATATGTTGAAATCTCTTTTAGGAAAAATCTTCAAAGACAATAACCAGACAAAACAGGCTATAGATATTTACAATGACCAGATAGCATATTTTTCAAAAGAGAAAATGGCACTCGGGGCGTTGTTAACCTGGTATTTAATAGCGGAAGCGGCACTTGTGACAGAAGGGCCTTATGCGGCGCAGGAAATTGCCTCGCAGGCGCTTGAAGTTGCTCAGAATCCGAAAATAGATAACTATTTCTTTGCTGTACTTTTGAAAACAACGATTGCAAAATCTGCAATGTCGACATCCGATTATGACACTGCTAAAATGAATTTAGACAGCGCGGTGATGATTGCAAGAAAATTTAATATGAACGATTTATTGTCGCGGCTTTATCTCTTATACGGAAAATATTTTCAGGAAATAGGGCTGATACATTCCCCAAAACAGCAGGAATATCTCAATGCTGCTGCTAAAATGTACTTTAAAGCGTCGGATTTAGTGAAACAAACCCGAAATAACTACGTCCATATAGATATTCAAAAAGCTAAAAATACACTTAAATCATTCTGTCAGGTTAATAATATTAAACTCGGACAGGCCTAAATAGCAATTTATTTTTCTTTTGAGTTTTTATATAAGTGTAGTATAGATATAAAAATTTTTGTGTAAATGGGTCAGTTCATAAATTCAGTACGTGAAGTAAAAAATAATTACAATATCTATGATAAATGGGAACAGCAGCAGGCTGATGAAAAAGCGCAGAAAGCTTATCTTGCGAAAACTTTAGAGCTTCCGAAAGATAAAGTTGAATTAACGGAAGCAAAGGCAAAGACGGTAATCCGTGCAGCCGAAATGCTCGATAATCGTTCGGAAAATAACTGCGAAGATATGGAAATGTTTTCATCGACAATGAGTATATTTGCACTTTTGCCGTTAACATTCCTACCACTTCTCGGAATGAAAATGAAATCTTTAAAAGCACAGCAAATACTGAACATCGGAAGCTTAATCACCACATTTGCAGTAAGCTCCGGTTTTATTCTCTGGGGCACAGCAAAGCAGAAAGAAGCTTCCCGTGTCGGACGTTTTCAGGCAAAGCAGGATGAATTAAAAGATGTCAGAAATTTCGTAATTTATACCCCTGAACAAATTGAAGCGGCAGTGAAAAAAGCGGAAGCACTTCCGGATGAAAAAGAGAAAAAAAGTTTCCTCAAAAGTTTTTCTAATATCAAACAGGTATTCAAGGATAAAAAAGCGTATGAAGAATATCAATCACAAAAAGATGACGGTGAAATTGACAGGTTAAAATCAAAAACCTATACCCCTCAGCAGCTTTCAAAAGCCGATGAGGATAAAGAATTAATTATAGATGCGGTAAAAGATATCAACATAAGAGCGGAAGAATATTCAGAAAACGCAGAGAATGCCTTTGATACGCTCGGTGTATTTTCAGCAATTCTTGCAGTACCTGTCGGCGTTGCTCTGAATAAAATCCTGAAACTTTTTGGCGGAAAAACAGCTAAATACAGTGGAATTGTATCGACAGCCGCAACGACACTTACAACCCTTACACTTTTAACAGCAGGAACAACCATTCAAAAGGAAGCAGCACGTATCGGCAGATATAAGGCAAGACAGGATTTGATGAAAGATCCTGCGGCCCTGATGTCGTTTACAGAGGAACAAAAGGCAAAAGCAAAAGATATTAAAGCGGAAGATCAGAAGAAATCTTTCTTCCAAAAAATTGCACAGAATTTCGCCTTCCTCGGAACATATTTGAAAGATGCAAATGAGTACAAAGAATATAAAGAAAAAGAACTTAAAAAGAATGAAAAAATTATCAAAATCTTGAAAGAAGATACAGAAATTTCTGATAAACAATTGCAGGACGCAAAACATTTGCAGCAAAAAGTCTTTATGGCGTTCGACGAAATTGATGAGATGTCCCAGCGGTATTCAGAAGATATAGAAGCCGGAACAGAAATCGCAAAACAAGCGTTCGGAGCTGTCTTCGGACTTTCTTATGCAGCAGCTATGGCTGCTTTATCGCTTGCTTTTCTCAAAGGAAAACTCCCTATTGATAAAATCCTAAAAACTTTCTCAAATCTTACCCTTGATAAAACATCTCCATTCAAAGGAATTATTGATGATGGGTATGAACTTCTAAAGAATGATAAAGACTTAAGAAAAGAATTCAATAATGTAATGATAAATGGCGTCGGTAAACTTAAGGAACATCCTGAATTTAAAAAAATCTACGACGCATTTAAAGAAGAAGCAGGAAAAGTACTATTAAGCGGTACAGATAAAAAATCTCTTTTAGATGCGATAAACAAACATTTTAAAAAGGGTTTTCTCCCGACGTGGGGACGACATTTTACATTTGATATATTAAAAATAAAAGCCAGAAAGAATTTACATAAGGCGGGTGTTGAAATCCCTGAGGAACTTAAGATAAATTACGGTAATTACAAAACCTTGTGGAATACAATAGCGGTTGCCGGTGCGCCCGTACTTGCCTTAATAATAGGAATTCCGTATGCATTTAATGCCTGGCTTACGAATATACAGAAAAAGGCCGGAAAAATCGGGATTATGAAAGCAATGGAAAGGATAGATGATCCAAGAGTTTTCGTGAATGAAGCGGAAGTTCCTCAGGTTGTTTCGCCTTCTGCCGCGGTCTCACATCCGTCTGATGGAGCCTCATCAAACCTTTTAAACAAGTTTAAGAACAAATAGTAAACCGGACGGACTTACAAAACCGACGAGGAGTTTTTTGCCCATTACATCTCTTCCTTGAGAAACGAGAGGTGGATTATATACATCTCTTGCAAAGTGGTACAGAGGGAATTTTTGGGTTCACCCACGCCACTTGCGGAAGAGGGGATATGAATTACAATTTTGTAAAGTGGGAATTTTGGGTTTAACCCTCGCGCCTTGTGGGATACAAAGGGAGCTTGTGAGGAACGAGTCTTGCAACTTTGTTTACTTGTGCTAATTTACCCTCGCCCCTTGCGGCGGATTTACACTCTGCCGAACAAAACAATCCGGTGAATTGTTTTGTGAGAGGGGACGGAACGAAGTGAGTCCGGA
>CALUTK010000041.1 GCA_944323675.1 Candidatus Gastranaerophilales bacterium
TGACAAAATTTTTGGTTCGCTTTGTCAAATAAATTCAGCATGACACTTTTGTGCATCTGGTGTAAACTGCGATATAAGTCCCTAAAAATTATAATTCACAAATAAATCATGTTTGGGTTATAATAATAAACGAAACTAGAAGTGTATAACTTAAAAACGCACTGGATGTGCGAGAAAGATGAAAGGTAATTATGGTACCGGAAACAAAAAAATTTGAAATTGAAATCGGCGGAAAAAACGTTACCGTCGAAACCGGGAAGTATGCCCAGTCCACTAATGGTTCAGTTACAGTAAGATGCGGAGACACAATGCTTTTTGTTCACTGTGTTGTATCAAAAGAACCAAGAGTCGGGATTGATTTCTTCCCTTTGCTTATTGATTACGAAGAAAGAATGTCCTCTATCGGCCGCATTCCTGGCGGTTACAACCGTTCAGAAGGAAAAGCAAGCGACAAGGCTATTCTTATTTCAAGATTAATAGATAGACCAATCAGACCTTTATTCCCTAAAGGTTACAGAAATGATATACAAATCGTTGCGCAATTGTTCAGCTATGACCAGCAGAACCAGCCGGATACACTTGCAATGCTCGGCGCTTCTTGTGCTTTGATGCTTTCAGGTGCTCCTTTTGAAGGCCCTATCGGCGCAGTTAGAGTTTCCCGTGATGAAAACGGAAATATGATTGCTAACCCGACCCACCAGCAGGCTGACAAATCAGACCTCGATATTGTTGTTGCAGGTACTCACGATTCTGTAATTATGGTTGAAGCTGGCTGCAAATTCGTAACAGAAGACGATATTATGAACGCTGTTGAATTCGCTCAGGTTGAAATCAGAAAACAGTGCGAAGCTCAGCTTGAATTTGCAAAAGCATGCGGAGTTGAAAGAGAAGAATTCGTTAACCCTTACGATACTACTGAAATCAAAAATATCATTAACGAAACTGCTCACGATATGATTTTTGACGCATACCACAACTTCGACAGAACTTATAGACAAAACAAACTTGATGAAGCTAAAACTCTTGTAAAAGAAAAAATTGAAGCTCTCCCTGAAGATCACGCAATCAGAAAAATGATTGAAGAAACAGGCGTAGATTTTGTTGCAGAAGAGTTCAAAGCTGCAGAAAAGAAAATTATGCGTGCAATGATTCTTGAAGAAGGCGTACGTGCTGACGGAAGAAAGCCAACCGAAGTCCGTCCTATCTGGTGCGAAGTCGGTGTTATCCCGCGCGCTCACGGGTCTGCAGTATTTACAAGAGGCCAGACGCAGGTTCTTTCTGTTGCAACCCTTGCAGGTCCAGGTATGAAACAGGAACTCGATGGCGTTGACCCGCAGACTGAAAAAACTTATATGCATAAATACATCTTCCCTGGCTTCTCAGTTGGTGAAGTAAAAGCCTTAAGAGGTCCAGGCAGACGTGAAGTCGGCCACGGCGCACTTGCAGAACGAGCTAATGTTCCGGCACTTCCTTCTCAGGAAGAATTCGGCTACACAATCCGCGTTACATCTGATGTCTTGGAATCCAACGGTTCAACTTCAATGGCGTCAACCTGCGGATCTTCTATGGCTCTGATGAATGCCGGCGTTCCTGTAAAATGCATGATTGGCGGCGTTGCAATGGGTATGATTAAAGAAGAAGGCCACGAACCTGTTGTATTAACAGATATTCAGGGTATTGAGGACTTCCTCGGCGATATGGACTTCAAAGTTACAGGTAACGACACAGGAATTACAGCACTTCAAATGGATATGAAGGCTAAAGGTATTCCTAATGAAACTTTGAGAAAAGCTTTGCAGCAGGCAAAAGAAGGCAGACTGCACATCTTAGGCGAAATGAGAAAAGCAATTTCCGCTCCTGCAGATCACCTTTCACCTTATGCACCGAGTATTACAACTATGACAATCCCTGTTGAAGATATCGGAACAGTTATCGGGCCTGGCGGCAAACAAATCAGAGCGATTATTGATGCATCCGGTGCTGAAATTGATATTCAAGATAGCGGTGTTGTTACAATCACTTCTAACGATCAGGAAGGTGCTGAAATCGCTAAAAAAATGATTAAAGACCTGACATTCAAAGCTGAACCGGGAATGGTTCTCAAAGGCAGAGTTGTAAGAATTATCCCTATCGGAGCATTCGTAGAACTCGCACCGGGTAAAGACGGTATGGTTCACATCTCTCAGGTTTGTCAGGAAAGAATCGAAACAATCGAACCGCACCTGCAAATCGGTCAGGAAGTCATTGTTAAAGTAATCAAAATTGATGACAAAGGCAGAGTTAACCTTACAATTAAAGGAGTTAGCGAAGAAGAAAAAGCTAACTGCCAGTAAGAGATTGAACCTTTATAAATAATAAAAATGGCGGAAACACTTAGAAGTTTCCGCTATTTTTTCGTTATATTATTATTGGATTATCTTTATAATCTCCTTCATCCTGACAGTATGCACACATAAATTCTTCATATTTTGCAAGCTTTAGACTCTCAGGGGCTTTTTTATCAATAAAGAAACGCGCAGAACCGCCATAATGCGAGAGATATTGCTTCATACCTTGAAACATTCTATCCTCTATGGATTTATCAAGAGATATATTTTGTCCCAATTTATAAAAAACATCCTTTAAATCTCTGTGATGAGAATATTCATCAATAATTGATTTTTTAGGATCATACTTTTTGGCCAGACGAACAATTGCTTTAGCAATCTGATGAGTTTCATAATCCGAAAGAGGTTTCATATAGGAATAATACTTTTCGTTAATACTTTTTGATTGTTTTAAAATTATGTCCTGAGCCGGCTTACTCAAACTTCTAAAAAAGTCTCCTAACTCGAAAGTATCAAGCATTCTGAAAAGTGAGACGGCGTTTTTTTCACCGGCAAGAGGGATTACCGCATCAATAATGGCCTGTCTTGCAGCCCTGCTTTGAACCGGAAAATCGCGATAGAACTCCCATTGTTCTTGCGTAACTTTTATTAAAGTATCATCCTCATTACGAAAAGAAGAGGTGTGTGGAATATCTATTCCTTTACTTAATAAAATGATTGAGCGTAAATATTCGTCAGTAAGGTCAGGATCATTCATCAAAAATGTAATATATTTATTAACAAAGGTTTTTGGCATAAAACGGCAGTTGTATTCAATCGATTCTTTTAAAATTTCTTTAAGATTTCCGACAATTGTGACTTTGCCCTGTGGGGTATCAATATCAAATGATTCTGCATTATATTCTTTTTTCAAATCTTCAAAAATCTTCTGATATTTTGCAATATCGCCGTCTTCTTCATCAATATCTGCAACAGCGGTATTGATAGGGGGAACCTCAGATTTTTCTTCCGTTTCAAAGATACCTAAAGCCCGCTCATATTCCTGCTGGAGTTCATTATGACGTCTCAAGCGCTCCTGACGTTCAGGTTTTATAGAATCCGCATATTTGAGCAAATCCTGAAATACTTCATTATTTCCATCAGCACCGTAGGCCTCAAAGAACAGCTTTATTGTATCTTTAATAGCCATAGATTGAAGCGCTCTGAAATGAGGGTGTTCGCGCCAGTATTTCTGCATACGGTCTTTACTGCTTTTTGACATATTCTCAGGGTTTTGGAAAAAATCTCTCATTTCATCGGACGCATTAATTTTTTCCAGCGCAACACTCATAATAGGACTGAAATACTTTTCTACAAAGGAAGCACTTTCAGCATTTTGTCCGCCTCTTTTCCTGATTTTATCAAGCGCTGCTTGAGGCTTTTTATCCAAAACGGCATCAGTCAACTGTTTTACCTCATAATCGGTCGGTTTGAATTTTCTTTTACGAACTGTCTCAAGCGCTTCCCGTTTTATATCTTCAAGTGAAAGTTCTTTTTTTACTCGAGGGTTGACGGTATGCGGCTCTGTTATGTTACGGGGTTTATATACATAAGGGAAATCGTCCCTTGTTACAACAAAAGAGTTCCAGAATGCAAGGTTCGGAAACTTTATCCCGTAGGCTGCAGTTGTTGCAGGATCAATCTTTTTGTCAATCAAACCTCTATATTCATCATTTATATCTTTTTGAAAATCTTTATTAATTTCAGCTATCTGCTTCCCTTCAAGGTAAATCTTTTTCAAAAGATAAAGTCCAAGGTCAGATTTCCCGTCTTTAAAAAGCGGAGTTTCTCCAAATTCTTCCTGCAAAGTCTGAATTTGAGATATGAGAGAGGTTCTGGCTTTATTAGGATTGTTTTTCAAATTCTGAAAAAGCGGTTCTTCCGGAAACAGAATTTTTACATCCTCAAGAGAGTCCGCATAATTAATATCAGCAAAAACAGTTTTCCACATCTGTATCGGGGGCATATTCTGTCTGTCCTCATAATCGGCATTCAAATATGCCTTCATTGTATCAGGCATACCTTTTTTATTAAAAGGGGTCGAATAAAAATTGGCAGGAGTCCTGAAAAGGCGCCCACTGCCGTCAGAACCTGTAAAATTTATATTAAAATCCTTGTACGCGAACATCTGCAGGGGTTCTGATTTATGCTCTTCAGGCGCTGCATTGTTCTTTTTATTTGGGTACAATTTGTAATCAGGGGTAAATAGAGTTACTTTTTGAATTTGCATTGTATTTTCCTTATGTAGTGTTCATTTATTCTAAATCAAACAAGAAAAATTTTTGCCATAAATTTAAGATAATTTAACATTGAAATATTTTATGCTAAAATCTAATCAGAGAATAGTTTTAAGGAGAGAAAACCATGTGCGATGTTATAACTATCGGAAGCGCTACGATGGATGTTTTCGTAGAAAGCGACGACGCTAATATAGTTTCTGTTTATACAAAAAATAAAAAATCGGAATTTATGAGCTACCCATACGGTGCCAAAGTAGAAATAACCGACTTTACATCAAAAGTCGGCGGCGGCGGTGTGAATACTGCTATGAACTTCGCGAATCTGGGTTATAATACAAGCGTCATATTTAAAATAGGCGACGATATCTATTCTGCAGGTGTTCTGGAGGCTTTTAAAGACAAAAATGTCGATTTATCAAATATTATACAGGATAAAACTATCAGTACAGGTTTTTCAATTATATTAGTAAGCTTTCAGGGAGATAGAACCGTTCTAGCACACCGCGGCGCTAATGCAATGATTACAAAAGAAGATATTAATTTTGACGCTATAAAAAATGCGAAACTTCTCTATATAGCCCCTATGAACGGCGACAGCACGAAAGTTCTTGATGATATTGCAACATTTGCACACGAAAACAATGTTTATGTATGCTTCAATGCCGGTTCTTCAAGCATTAAACGCGGGTTTAACTACCTTAAACAAATTCTTGCAAATGCAAATATCGTTGTTATGAATAAAGAAGAAGCCTCCCTTGCGACACAAATTCAAGTACGTCCTGATACAAGCAAGGAAAAATTTTCGGAAGAACTTATCCATCCGGATGTAAAAGAAATGTTTAAAAAATTGAAAATCCGCGACTATCAGGTAATTGTTATAACAGACGGCGGGCATGGCGCCTATGCATACGACGGGAAACATTATTACCAGTGCCCGATTTTTGAAGGGCCTGTCGTATCTACGCTCGGCGCAGGAGATGCTTTTGCCTCAACCTTCTGTGCGGCACTCGGCAGAACCAACGCTGATATCGGAAAAGCGCTTATGTATGCCTCGGTTAATTCAGCAGGTGTTGTATCAGAATTCGGTGCAACACAAGGTTTGAAAAACTTTGATGAAATCGAAAAAGCCCTCGCTGAACACCCTGAATATAAATACAATATAGTTGAATAAAATAATCAGCTGTATTGAAAAATACGTCATTCCGGAAGCTTTGAAAAACTGATTGAAGCGTAAGCTGAAATTTAGTTTTTCAAGCTATGCGGAATCGCAGAATCTTGGAATACAAAAAGCAGCTATTCTATTGTTACTTTTTTAGTTGCAATAACGCTAAGACTTTTGATATTGGATTTTATAATCTGCTTTATCTGATTCGCAAATCTGAAAAAAATCATACAGTTAATTCTTAAGTTACAGAATTGTGACGGTCTAAATACCGGAGCAAACCGGTCTTTTTATTATGCAGCACTTCTGGAAATTTATACATACTTAAACGACTTCCTGTAATATATCCGTCGAATGAAATTTTTTCAAAGAATGCGCATTTATATAGGTTTTCAATAGCTCAAAACATACAAGACAAATCTTTTCCGTAGCTTTTTCTTCATATTCAGAAATCTGGTCAAATTCAGAATTTGCAAGAACAGATAAATAATCTCTCAATTTGTAATGCATAATATCTTTTAAGCCGTAATGTGAATTACATTCAAGGCAGACAACCCCGCCTAAGCGTCCTGAAAAATACATATTGCAATTTTCTATAGGATTACCACAACAAAGACATTTGTCCAATTCTAAAGAAAAGCCTGAAACTCTCATCATTTTTAACTGAAACTTTAATACTGCATTTAAAATTTGAATCTTATCCTCAGCCCGTGATATTGTATTTAAAGCCTCATAAAGTAAATCAAATATAACAGCGGAACAGGGGTCATCTTCAACACCAAAATTATTTACAACTTCCGAGATATACATTGAATAAAATATTTTATCCATATTCCGTCTGGTTGCATTGAATGTATTCAACGCCTCAGCCTGAGAAATTGTATCCAGATTACGGCCTTTATGAAGCATAAGTTTATTCGCAACAAGCAAATCCATACGGGCACCGAGTTTGCTTTTAGGTTTTTTAACGCCCTTAGCCACACCCCTTATAAGCCCTCTGTCCCGAGAATACATCACCATAATCTTATCAGATTCGCTAAGATTATAAGATTTTAAATTTATTGCGTCAGTTACAAAACTCTCCATGTCCCAAAATTTCTAAATTATATACATATTTATTGACAGACCTCAGCCATAGAAGACTGAGGAACTGCAAAATTTATTAAGAGTTATACCGAAATAAAAATTTCGACTCAGATTATGACCCTGCATTTGTACCGTGGAATACACCTTTCAACATCTGTGAAAGCTCTGTTCTGTCATCAGAGAAGCTCATAGCAACTTCTTCCGAAATATATTCATTTACACAGAGGTTGTATAAAGACATATTCATAGTAATCATGCTGTTGAAAGAACCATTTTTAACAAGGTCATAAACTTTTTCTAACTCATCTTTTTCAATAAAGTCTTTAACTGTTGAAGTTACAACAAGGACTTCACAAGCCGGACGACGACCTGAACCGTCTTTAAGCGGAACAAGTTTCTGAGAAACAGTACCTCTAATAATTTGAGCCAGCTGGTGACGTACAAAGTCTCTGTCTGAAGGCTCAAACATATTGATAATTCTATCTACAGTTTGAATAGCATCATTTGTGTGGATAGTTGCAAATACAAGGTGACCAGTTTCAGCAGCCTTCAGTGCTGATGTAATAGTATCTCTGTCACGAATTTCACCGATGAATATAACATCCGGATCCTGTCTCAAAGCATATTTTACACCATCCGGGAATGAAGCCGTATCAACAAGAATCTGACGCTGAGATACAATACCTTTTTTATTATTAAATATAAACTCTATAGGATCCTCAATCGTAATGATATGTTTCGGATAATTTGAGTTGATATAATCAATAATTGAAGCAATTGTAGTAGATTTACCGCTTCCGGTAGGACCGGTAACCAGAACTAAACCGTGGTTTAATTTTGCAAACTGCTCAATTGATGACGGCAGATTCAACTCATGAATTTTTCTTACATAGTAAGGAATCAACCTGATAACGAGTTTATTTTTACCGAGCTGACGGCTTAAATTTACACGAAAACGTGAAAATCCCGGAATTTCGTAAGCAAAATCCAGATCATAAATATTTTCAAGACTTTCTTTTGTATAACGTGGTAATAATACCTCATATGCGTGATCAATATCATCATCAGTCAAAATCGGCATATTAATTTTCATAATACGACCGTCTTTACGAACTGTAGGGTGTTCGCCAACTGCTAAATGAACATCTGATGCTGCAATAGACACTGCTTTTCTTAAAAAATCTTCAATATCGAAATCCATAACTATCCTATCTTTATATCTCTCTATTCATATTCTTTATTATAACATTATTATCCTATTATGACAAGTGGTTTTTCAAATCATTCATATACTGTAAATTTGGAACATTTTTATTAAAATTTCTTAACATTACAAAAATAAAAGTCAATATTACAAGATGAAAATACTTTATATAAATGTAAGGGAAATCAAAATTTAGTAATTGGAAAATCAAATAAATAGATAATTTCAACAGGATTATAAAATTAATTATTCATAATAAAATACTTTATACTCTCTCTCTTAATATCCTCGTGTTTATTTAATGTTGCCAAATTTTGGCAACTTTTTTTTTGCAATTTTCAAATTTGACATAGAAGGAATTCCATGGGCATATATTTTAACCAAAAATTCAATCAAATCGGCAAGGATGATGATTTCTTCCATAAAAAATTTAACCAATGAAAAAAGAGCCATTTGGCTCTTTTTTATACTTTTTGCGGAACATCCTTCAAGGTTTCCAGATATTTAACTGCATACACAGCCCCGATAGCACCGTCCGCTGCCGCTGTTATTACCTGCCGCAGAGGAGTTTTTCTGATATCACCGACTGCATAAACACCTTCAACAGATGTTTTCATTGTTTCATCCGTCAGGATAAAACCGCCTGCATCCTGTTCAATTTGCCCTGTTATATCCGTGACATTCGGAACCATTCCAATATACGGGAACACTCCGTTTACGGATAAATTTGTCCTTTCGCCGGTTTTTACGTTTTCTAGAACTGCGGTATGAACCAGGTCATCCCCTTGAATTTCTTTTACCACGCTATCCCAGATAAATTCGACTTTCTCATTTTTAAAAGCGCGTTCCTGAACTATTTTATCAGCACGGAGTTCATTTCTGCGATGTATTACGTAAACCTTATCCGCGAATTTTGTAAGATACATAGCTTCTTCAACAGCAGCATTACCACCGCCGACAACGGCAACTACTTTATTTTTATAAAATGCACCGTCGCATACAGCACAATAACTAACGCCGCGTCCAACAAATTCTTTTTCACCCGGGACACCGAGTTTCATAGGGCTTGCGCCGCATGCTATAATCACACTTTTTGCCCTGAATTCACCTTCTTTTGTTAATATAATTTTCGGCTCAGAGGTCAAATCTATTTTTTCAATTTCCTGCATAGGGAATTTTTGAACCCCGAACTTATCGGCGTGCTCTTCAAATTTTTCCATCAAATCATACCCGCCTATAATAGGGAATCCCGGATAATTTTCTAATTCTAAATAATTTGAAGGCTGTCCGCCCATCATACTTATATCAATGAGCGCAGTTGAAACTGCGCCGCGGCTTGCATATATTGCAGCAGAAAGTCCTGCCGGCCCGCCTCCTAAAATCACTACATCAAAATCATATATCTGCATATTTAATCCTCATTTTCCTAATACGTCAGAACCTGAAATTTTTTCGCCTTTTAATACATATAAGGCAGTTTTTTCGCTTTGTACGGAATTATCAGCACCTGAATAGGTTACCAGTTTCAGATAATTTTTACCTGTGAAACTGTTTCCGTTAATTGTTATCTCAACTGAATCTGTAAGCCTTTGATTATCATAATCCCCTACTTTTGTAAATTTAATAGTATTTTTATTTACATAACTCACGTTAATTGAGGCGCTTGCCCCGGTAAACGGATTACTTAATGTGATGACGTCATTTGTTCTGGATAAGTTCCAGATGTCGACGCTCATATTTTTAAAATTTTGCGGGCTGTCTGTATCTTTTAATACAGCGGCAACTCTCCAGGTTCCCATCAAGGATGCCGGAACCTGTCGTTCAAGCGAAACACCTGCTTTTAACACCGGAGTATTTCCGGCAAACGCAAAAGATGATGCCAGAGATAAAAATACTAGAATCAGTGTTAAAAAAAGTTTTTTCATAAAATTATAGAGCACCCATTTTTTCCTGAAGGGTATGGGCGGAATCTTCATACCCCGCACGCCCCATCAGCGCGTAAGTGTAATTTTTAGCCTGCTCAACGCCCGGCTGATTAAAGGTATTAATCCCGTACAATTCACCGGCAATAGCAGTCTGAACTTCCAGCATATAAAGAAGCTGCGCGACATTATACGGATCAACCTTATCTAAAGTAATTGTCACAGTCGGTCTTTGATAATCCGCCAACGCAACCCTTGTTGAATCTGCTTCAGCATTTAAAAGCTGGTTAACGGTTTTTCCGCCTAGATAGTTAAGACCTGTATATTCAAAGATATTTGGAATTTCCATTGTGGTATCAAATTCTTTGACTCTTATAAAATTGATAATCTTGTTATTAGGCCCTTCATTATAAAGCTGAATTTGTGAGTGCTGATCAGTAACCCCGAGGGCTTTAACCGGAGTCGGTCCGATATTTACGTCGTTTCCGTCGATATCTTTATTTTTGCCGAGAGATTCTGCCCAGAGCTGTGCGTACCAGTCTGCAACATACTTTAATCTGCTTGAATAAGGCATCATAACAGAAATGTTTTTACCTTTTTTAGTATCCATAAGGTAATGTATTAAGGCATTTTGGGCTGCGATATTTTCATTGATATCGGTATTTTTCAGGGCTAAATCCATATCTTTAATCCCGTTTACAACAGCTTCAATATCAATACCGACAAGCGCAAGCGGCAAAAGTCCCACCGCAGAAAATACCGAAAATCTTCCGCCGACATCATCAGGCACAACAAAGGTTTTATAACCTTCCTGTTCTGCAATCTGTCTTAAAATACCGGTTCTTTTATCAGTTGTGGCAACCACATTATATCTGTAATTATCGCCGAGTTCTTTTTCTAATCTATCTTTTACAATCATAAACTGCGACATAGTTTCAGCTGTTGAACCGGATTTTGTAATAACGTTTACAAGAGTTTTCTTCAAATCCAAAATATTAAAAAGTGCATCCATTGTATCAGGATCAATATTATCAAGGAAGAATATCCTTGGAAGACCCTCTCTCTGGTCGTCGGATAAAAGGTTCCAGTAAGGTTTCAATAAGGCTTCCGTAAGTGCTATACCTCCAAGCGCTGAACCACCTATACCGAGAACAAGGATATTTTCAAACCTATCCTTAACCATAGACGCATATTCTTTAACATACCAGATTGTTTCCTCATTGTAGCCGAGATTCATCCACTGGAGCCATTGTCCCGGCTTATCTTTTCTTTGATTGAGGCTTGCAATAATTTTTGTTATAGTTTCTTTATATGCATCAAATTCACTTCTTAAATCCAACCCGTTTTCTTGACCTATTATACTGGTATCAACATTTCGGCAGCATAATTCTATCATGTCGTTTTACCCCTCTCAAATAACCTTTCTTCTTATTTAATTTTTCATTACACGCATAATATTTATTATATATTTATAATAACTAATAAACCTTAAAAAACAATATTACACAGGATAATTTAATAATTATTTACCTATATAAATTACAAGGGAAATACACCTTTGAAAGAGGGGATATACATTTAACTAACGCGCTGTAACCTTTTCAACTTTTTTCTGCATTTCCAATCTTTTTTGTTCTTCAAGTCTCTTTTGGCCGTAGCCGTATGAGGCGTATATCAACACACCGATTAAAAGCCACAACGGGAAGTATAATGATGACGTTTTCAAAAATTTCATTGAATAAACCATCAATCCGCCGCATGTAATTATCCCGAGTACCGGAAACAGCGGACAGAACGGAACTTTAAAAGGGCGTTCTCTATCGGGCTCAGTCTTTCTCAAAATTAACACTGCGATACAAATGATTATAAAAGAAGTAAATGTCCCGAAGTTACAGAGTTCTGCAGATATATTCAAGTCCATAAATAATGCACATACAACTACCACAATCCCTGAAATCCAGGTAAGGACATGAGGGGTTCTGTATTTTTTATGGATTAATCTTAGAGATTTCGGCAAAAATCTGTCGCGGCTCATTGCGTATAAAATTCGGGTTGTTCCGAGTTGATAAATTAAAAGAACAGACGTCAGGGCACAAAGCGCGCCTATTGAGATTAATCCCGCAAACCAGTCTTTTCCTATAGCCCTCATTGCATGGGCTATAGGCGCCTGTGTATCAATATGTCCGAGAGGCACATTTCCGGTCAGAACTAATGCAACACATACATATAGAATTGTACAGATTATCAATGTTCCGAGAATTGCGATAGGCAAATCTCTCTGCGGATTTTCGGTTTCTTCTGCAGTAGTTGAGATTGCGTCAAACCCGATATAGGCAAAGAATATCAAAAACGCGCCCATGAAAATTCCCTCAAACCCGTTCGGAGCAAAAGGCGTCCAATTCTCAGGTTTTACATAAAATGCGCCCACTACAATAAATGACAAAATCATAAACATATTCACGCCGACCATAATACTTGCGACTCTTGTTGATTCCTTAACGCCTTTAATCAAAAGAACAGTAAGCGCAAGAACTATTAACATAGCCGGAAGATTTATCGCAACAGGAATTTTATCAAAGAGATACGGCATCTGGCTATGCGGATCTAGCCCGAATTTATCGCAATAAGCAAACATAAATCTGTAATCATTTCTTAGCCACATCGGGAAATTCACAACAAAAGCCGGCAGAATATGCTTAAAGCCTTTTAAAAACTGAACAAAATATCCGGTCCACGCACACGCGACAGTAATATTTCCGATAGCGTATTCAAGCATCAAAATCCATCCGACCATCCACGCCATAAATTCACCCATTGTCGCATAAGTATAAGTGTAAGCACTTCCGGCAACCGGTATCATTGCAGCGATTTCACTGTAGCAAAGCGCAGAAAAAACGCACGCAATTGCAGCCAGCACCATAGAAATTATAATTGCAGGGCCGGCTCCTGCGCCTTCAGGCCCGCCTTGAATTGCGGTACCGATAATCGTAAATATACCTGTTCCGACAACCGCACCGATACCTATTACAATAAGGTCAAATACATTCAATGTTTTTTTTAGTTCAGACTTTTTACTGGTCGCTATAAGTTCGTCTGCACTTCTTCTGGCAAGACAATTTGCTATTATATTTCTAATATCCATCTATTTTGCTAATTCCTGTTTTCTTTGTTCTACTTTTTCATTATGAATTCTGTTTTCATTCATACGGTTTCTTACATAACCGTACAAGAGGTAAATCATAGCACCGACCCCTAACCATACAGGAAAGAGTAATGCTGAACTTGAAGGCTGCATTGATTTATAAACCATTAACCCGCCGCAGGTAAGTATACCGAGTGACGGAACAACCGGAGAAAATGGCACCTTGAAAGGTCGCGGTCTATCCGGATCAGTCTTTCTTAAAATCAAAACAGCAACACAAACAATTATAAATGATGTAAATGTTCCGTAGTTACATAATTCGGCCGCAACATCGAGGTTCAACGTCAAAATTCCAACAACAGCAAGCAGTCCGACAGTCCAGGTTAAAAGTGCCGGAGTGTGGAATTTAGGATGAATTTTCTGGAATCTTTTTGAAATAAAGTGGTCACGGCTCATTGCAAATAAAATTCTTGTCGCCGCCATTTCTAATACCAAAAGAACTGATGTTAATCCGGCAAGCGAACCTATTGAAATCAAACCTGCAGCCCAATTCTGATTTGCAAGCGACATACAGTATGCCATAGGAGCCTTAAGAAACGCGGCAGGAACAGAACCTGACGTGTCCTGCATCCCTGTCATTACAAGCGCAACTAAAACATACACTATTGTTGTTATTATAAGTGATCCGATAATCCCTATCGGCAAATCCTTCTGAGGATTTTTGCATTCCTCTGCTGCAGTTGCAAGCGCGTCAAAGCCAATATATGCAAAAAATATTATAAATGCGCCTGCAAAAATCCCTGCAGCCCCGTTCGGCGCAAAAGGAACCCAGTTGTCAGGCTTTACAAAAAATGCACCGGCTATAACAAACAACGCAATTACCGCAAGTTTTATAAATACCATTAATCCTGCCATTTTCGTTGAATCTTTAGTCCCTTTAACAAGAATTGCCGTGATTAAAAGAACAATCAATATAGCTGGAAGATTTATACAAATCGGAACCCCGAAAATTCTCGGTACAAAAATATCCGGATTTTCAGCAACAATCTTACTTGCCGAAAAAACGTCATTAACAAGCCATACAGGCGGATGCGCAAGGCAAGCAGGCAGAAATTTTTCAAACCCGCTCATAAATTGCACAAAATGGTTAGACCACGCGCACGCAACCGCAATAAAACCGATTGCATATTCAAGCATTAAAACCCAGCCGACCATCCATGCGGCGAATTCACCCAGAGTCGCAAATGTATATGTATAAGCACCGCCCGCAACAGGAATCATTGTAGCAAATTCACTATAGCAGAGTGCTGAAAAAATACACGCAATTGCTGCAATTATCATAGAAACGGTAAGCGCAGGACCGGCTCCGAGGGAGGATCCATCTGCACTTCCTGCAGCGGCAATCCCGACTATCGCAAAAATTCCGGAGCCGATAATCGCACCGACCCCGAGTATTATCAAATCCCAGACCCCTAGAGTTTTTTCTAACCCTTGTCCTTTCGCTTCTTCAAGCATTTCATCAGGGTTTTTAATACGGGTAATAGTTTTCAAAAAATTGCGAGTCAAAGTCGCGCGCTGGTATTTTTCTGCCATTTAATATCCTTATTTATTTTCTTTACAAAGAGGAAATCCCATTTCTTCCCTCTGGGCTACATACAATTTTGCAACGGCTGACGCCATTGTTCTGACACGATTTATGAAATTAATACGTTCATCTTTGCTTATAACCCCTCTTGCATCAAGAAGGTTGAAGGTATGTGAACATTTCAAAACATAGTCATAAGCCGGAAGCACCAGTTTTGCCTCAACACAATTATCAACTTCTTTTTGGTAGAGGTCAAACATCGTAAATAAAGCTTTAGCATCACTCACTTCAAAATTATATTTTGATTGTTCTATTTCATTTTGCAAGAAAATTTCTCCGTACTTTAAAGTATCATTCCACATAATATCGTAGACTGATTCTTTGTTTTGAAGATACATTGCAATACGTTCAAGCCCGTAGGTGAGTTCTAGCGCGACAGGCTTAACTTCCAATCCGCCGACTTGCTGAAAATACGTAAATTGGGTAATTTCCATACCGTCAAGCCATACTTCCCAGCCCACACCTGCAGCCCCTAAAGTCGGGGATTCCCAGTTATCTTCAACAAATCTTACGTCATGTTCTTTCAAATCAATCCCCATAGCTTCAAGACTTTTTAAATAAAGTTCCTGAGCATTATCCGGAGACGGTTTTAAGATAACCTGAAACTGATAATAATGTCCTAATCTATTCGGGTTTTCCCCGTATCTTGCATCAGTCGGGCGTCTGCAAGGTTCAATCATTGCGGTATTCCACGGTTCCGGCCCAAGTGAGCGCAGAAATGTTGCAGGGTTCATAGTAGATGCGCCTTTTTCTATATCATAAGGCTGCTGGATTATACATCCGTAATCAGACCAGAACTTTTGTAAATTAAAAACTAATTCTTGAAAATTTAAAGCCATAACATGTCCCAATATTGTACTATTTACACTTATTTACGCACAAACGGAATCAACATCCTGACGCGTGCTTTTTTCATCCTACGACCAACATAGCAAAATTGCAAACCTATGTTTAAAAATATTAAGAAAAGAACAAGCCAGAAAACTTATTTTTTCTTATTCAGTGTATTTCTTTTTGCGATGCAAAAGAAAAAATAGACGAAAGAAAAGAAAACACGCGACCCCAAAAAACGAGTTAGCAGAAACCCAGATTTCCTCACCTCCCTTTGACCAGCTTGTGGCAGATTTATATATATAATCCCCCCTTCCCCACTTTACAAGTCCGTAGGTTTGGCATACCTGCCCGACAATAATTCCGGAATCGCATTGTCTAATAAAGAAAAAATAATTATCTTTTGCATACTTGTTCTGTTTCTTATGTTATAATTAACAATAAAAAGGAGTATAACTATGGCATTAAAAATATTACTATTTTCAGGGAAACAGTTTTCCGGCAAAGACACTGTCGCAAAAATGATGCTAAAAAAAATGCCGGATTACCACAGATGTGCAATCGGTGATTCCATAAAACTTGAATACAGCAGACAAAAAGGATTATCCTACGAAGAAATCGAAAAAAATAAAGCAATGTACAGAAAAGATCTGATTACTCTCGGGAACTGGGGGCGCGCACAGGATCCGGATTACTGGCTTAAAAAAGTCGTTGAAGAACCGGGTAATATTATGGTAACAGATGTCCGCGTACCGCACGAATACGAAATATTAAAAGAAGCGGGCGCGAAATCAGTAAGAGTGGAAGCCTCCCGCGAAACAAGAGCGCAAAGAGGAACTCTCGTAGGTGAAGATGACATCACTGAAACCGGCTTAGACCATATAAAAGATTGGGACTACGTAATTGATAACAACAAGGATTACGAACACCTCCAAAAACAAGTTGATAAAGTGATTGAAGATTTAAATAAATAATAAAAAAATAAAAACTCCCTTGTTAGGGAGTTTTTATTTTAACACTACACCATCCCCTCTTTAACAGCTTTAACTGCCGCCTGAACTCTGTCGTTCACGCACATTTTCTGCAGGATAGAACAAACGTGGGCTTTTGCGGTATGAACACTTACTATTAACTCTTTTGCAATTTCAGTGTTGCTTTTGCCGGATACAAGATGTTTTAAAACCTCGTATTCTCTTTCAGTCAGCGGAACCCTTCCTTCACTCTGAGATTTCCCCGGGAGAAATCCGATATTCTCTACTTTAGGGAAAGAACTTAGCGCCATCTGGGATACAAGAGGATCAATCCAGCAGGCGCCTTCGGCTACATCCCGAACAACATCAGCAAGTTTTGACGGATCAATATCTTTAAGACAATATGCTGACGCACCTGAACTTAATGCCGCAATTACCTCTTCCTGTCTATCATGAGAGGTTAAAGCAATAATTTTCATCTCCGGATGAAGTTCTCTTACCTTGATTGTCGCCTCAATACCGTTCATGCCGGGCAGCCCTAAATCCATAAGAATCACGTCAGGTTTTTCTCTTTCAATAAGTTTTAACCCTTCAATGGCATCTTCCGCCTCGGCTACTACTTTCAAATCCTTGTTTTCATTGAGCGCACACCTCAACCCCACACGGGTAAGTTTAAAATCCTCAATAATCGCAACCTTAATAACCTTCTTTTCTACTACTGTACTAACTTTTTCTGACATCTCTTCTAAATCCTTTTTGTTTTAAATTGAACTAACAAGATTATTTAATAATAACGATAAGGATTAATCCATTACCCGGGTGGCTATAATTATTAAGTATTATTAAGAAAAGTTTTCCGAAAGATATCCTCTCGTGATATAATTTTAGAACAGAAGAAAGGGAGGAACCATGCTGGATTTTCTTTTTAGAAAGAAAAATAAGGAAGAGAATAAAGAGGAAAAATTAAACGAATTTTACGCAAAACTGAAAAAGAAGTACAGTTTTGATAACATTTCGGTTAAGAGGAAAACCGAACTTAAAAATATTATTAACAAATACGGATACCTGAATTATCCGCATATAAAAGCCCTTGAAGAACTTTCTGATGAAGAAGTACTGTATGGATTAGAGATAAAATGGAAGAAAAATAATATATTTAAAGACGGCAAATTTCATTTTAAAAACGGAGAGATAAGCCCGCTTGCCCGCAATAATGCAACTGATTCCGACTGGATAAAAAAAGAAGGACATAATATCAAGCTTATCAATCTTGCAGGACTCGGCAACGGAAATAGCAGCAAAGAATGCGGAAAATTCTTTGACTGGCTGAGACAGCTTCTTATTCTCCCGACAGGAGACTTAAATAATAATATATTTAATACAACGATATATTTAATACCTTTTCATCCCAGAGAATTCGGCTGTGCATATCTGCCGAAAAGTTCTGAAGTGAGCGCAGCGCTTTTAGATACTGGAATTGAAAATCTTACAGGTTATAACGTTAAGCAGCAGGTGCAGACTTTCATTGAAATGGCGCAGCTTGCGGGACATCCTGTTATTTATGATATTTTACCGCAGACAGGACGTTTTTCAAAAGCAGTGCTGGCCAATCCTTTTATCGCTCGCTGGTTTGATATTACGGAAATTCAAAATCAAATTAGTAAAAAAATAGAGGCAGCTGCTGAAATTCTAAAAAAAGCATATGATAGTGAAGATGTTGATGTTGTTAAGGATATTTACATCCAATCATTAACAGGCAGCACAGGAAACCTAACAGAACATTATCAGAATATATTTAACCATTTTGAAAAAGAAATGGATGAATTAAAAAAACAAATTTCAAACGAAATGTTAAAAAGAGAACCGCAAACCCGTATTGTAAAACGGGTAAAAGACATAGTCGGAAAGGTTCATAATTTCAAAAAGAACGACAAATTAACAGAAGATGACATAACTAAACAAATTGACACTATACAGGAGCTTATAAAAGAAGGTTTATGGCCAGCACCCGGCGGAGCATGGTGTTCAGCGGGAGTGCCAGTTTACGATAGAATGAGCGAGTGCGGCGGATATCCTGTTTTTAAACATTACGACTACAAGGGAGAAGATGTAACAGATTTCGCAAATCTGGACTGTCAGACACCTTTCTATTTTGCATTTCTGGAAGACGGAACCTTTAACAGACCAGTTATAAACTATTTTATAGATTACATGCAAAAATTACGCGACGATTACAACTTTGACGGATTCAGAGTTGATCATATAGATCACATTGTCGACAAAGTATCGGAAAAAGACGGAAAACCTATAAGCTACAGAGCGCCGAGAGTCGTTTTGAATGAACTCAATTCAACTATGAAAAAGAAAATTCCATATTTCGGTACACTTGCAGAATACATGCTCTGGGATAATTACCTGAAGGAATACCATGAGGATATGAACTTTGACATTCTCTGGGGTAATGACATAGTAAGTCAGGACAGCAAAACTCCTGAATGCATTGTTGAAGATAACCAGAACCTTACAAACTATAATATTAATTTTAAGGAAGGCAAGAGATTATCTATTCTGAAAACTTACAACAATCAAGACGGAGAATTCAGAGCAATTGACCAGTACCCTGGGCAATTGACAGCAGAAGGCGCGCTATTCAAATGGGCAAAATACAAGCTTCTTCCCGGCGGCAAATATGCTCAAAGACCCGTAATGTATGTTGACGGTGATGAAACATTTACCAAAAGAGGAATTGAGAGTGTTATCGGAGAAGAGATGTCAATGCCGCGAGAAAAGAACTATGACTTTTATAATAAATTCGATGCACTCGATAGATTTGTCAAATCCCAGCCTATTATTACTGACGGCGAAGCGCAGATTATCCTGCAGGAAGATGATGGATTTGTTGTATGGATGATATCAAAAGAGCCTTTAAAAAAAGCTTTCCTTGTTGCCGCAAATTATAACTATCCGACAGAATTCGCCACAATTAATGAGGATACAGGTTCTCATAAAGAATGGAAGAAAGGTAAGTCTGTATTTAATAAAACAATAAAACTGCCGGGAGATTTTAATCTTCAGGCCGAATACATACTGAAAGATTCAAAATATTCGGCAAAATATTTCGACACAACTCTTTCAGAGCTGGAGTTTGAAGAGCTAAAACCGGGAGAATTTAAAATATACTCTGTCAACAAGCTGTAATTATAAAAGATAAATACATCATACATATACTTGACACATGCTTGAAAGATTGGTATGATAATGGACAAATATAATAATTAACAAAAAGAACATTTAGATTCATAGCTTTATTTAAGAAGAAAGGTGAAAAGATCATGACAAAAAGATTCGGTTTTACTTTGGCAGAAGTATTGATTACTCTGGGTATCATCGGCGTTGTAGCTGCTATGACAATGCCTACATTGATGAA
>CALUTK010000042.1 GCA_944323675.1 Candidatus Gastranaerophilales bacterium
TCATCCAGTTAACTTTACCGTAATGCTCAACTCCCCATTCGTTATAGACAATATCCTTTCGCATATTTGCAAAATCAAGAACATCTTCAAACCAGACCCCCTGATATGCAAGATTATGGATTTCAAAAACGGTTTTTGTATTTTTCCAGTACTCATCAAATCTGTAATTGCTTTTGAGATAAACAGGAATCATTGCGGTATGCCAGTCGTTTGCGTGGATAATATCTGCTTTGAAATTCAACAGTTTTGCATATTCCATAACTGCAAGCGAGAATGCTATATATCTTTCGTGCTCATATCTCGTATCAAGCCATTTTGGATAAACATCCTGAAAACATGTAAAATACCAGTCATTATGCACAAAAAATACATTTATGTCTGTTTCCGGAAGTTTGCACATAAATAAACGGAACTTATGCCCCATATTTCCAAAAGTAAGCCAGAGTTCGGAATTCTCAAGTTCTTTTATTCCGAATTTTTCTTTATTAATTCCGCCGTGTAAAGGTGTAAATATCGCAATTTCAGCGTCTTTTTCCAGATATTTAGGCAGACTGCCCACAACATCAGCAAGCCCGCCGGCTTTTGAAAAAGGAGCAACTTCCGCCGCCGCAAATAAAACTTTCATTATGCCTCGCTTTCATTTTTCTACGCCGCAGGGTTTTCGCCCGGGGCAGCGCTTTCCTCTTCTGAGGATTTCTTTTCACCGTTTGTAACGTCAATAGAAATCTGTTCGCCTTCCGCCGGTTTTTGAATAAAATCCTCTGCATCAGGGTCTTCCAGCGGAATATAATGACTGTCATCCGTATCAAAATTAAACATAATTCCGTGTTTCTGCATAAAATACTGAGCTTGAGCAAGGCAAATCTGAGCGCCTTCGTTCTGTCCGCGGAATCTTAACACCTTATACATATTGTATTTAAATAACAGCAGCAGATATTCATTTGAACCGTCAGTTTTTTCAAGCTGTATAAGCGAATTATTTACAATACCATATGTCACAATATATTTGCCCTGAGCGAGGTTTAATTCACTCATAATATACCACGCAACGTACAGAAGATTTGTCATGCCGTTTTCATTTGCTGTTTTGATAATTCTGTATATAATAAGCGAGGCTTTTTGGAAAGAATTTAATTTAATATAGCAATATGCAATCATTAAATCTGCAAAAAGTTCAAATTGATATAACCCATTATATTTTGCGACAATTTTAGCCTCATAAATTTCTTCGGCAAACATATTATAGTCTCCTGTGCATTTTGTAAATGCTTCGAGAATATGGAAAATAGCTGCAGAGAATTTATCTGAAGCAGAGGCAAGCGACCTGTCATAAGTCGGAGTCTGGCCTGATATCAACTCCTGTAATGCTATAAATATGTCATAGGAATGCGGAACTTTTGTTAAATCAGTTCTTACAATATTCAAAAATTCCTGAACATTACCTTTTAATTGCAGAACATTTACAGCCGCAACATAACCTATTGTATTAATGATAATTGTCTCAAACTGTTCAACAGTCATATAATCAGGTTTGAGTTTTTCAAGATTTTCCTGATTAACAACGTTAAGAACTCTATAACCTATATCAAGACAATCTTCCCATGCGCCTATATTAAATAGAATTTCAACATGCACAAGCGTCATGAGGAAGAAATAATGGTTAAAATCGGTAGCTGCAGGATCAATTGAAGCGTTCGGCATCATTGAAAGGACTTTATGAGTAAGTTCCAGTGCATGCATATAGTTTCCTGACAAAAGGCAGCCCTGAATCATCTTGTTGCATAAACTGACAATCTTGTCCATATCAGTTGTATTTTCAAGGTGAGCAAGGGTATCTTCCGCAATTGCAAAAGTTTTTTCAGGCACATAGTCAAAGAGGTTATTTGAAATATTTTCATACAGCTCAAGCTTATACTTATCAATATCTTCCTGAGCTTCTTCATCCGTATTCATATCAAGAATTTTTAGAATTCTGTCAGCGCAATTCAAATAAGAATTAAAATCGCCGAGGGATATATCAATTTTTGCAAGCTGTTCCCATTCCTTAAATTCAGCCTGATAATCATCCATTAACCGGTAGAGATAAGCTTTTTCCGGAGAAGGCATTGTATCTACAAAAACTTTTTCAAATAAATTATTGGCAACATTCTTCAACATATCCTTACTAAGGACTTCCAGCAGATTTTCTCTTAGAATATTATAGTTAGGGAAGTACATGCAGTTATTATAGAAATAAATGTATCCCATATTAGTAAGCTGGTCTATAACGTCTTTTAAATTGGCAACATCCAGACTTTTGATAGTTTCCTGATCAATTCTAGGCCCGAGCAGAACAACTTCCGCAAGAAATTTAATTGCTTCGGGATAATCCTGCAGAAGATTCAAACGTCTTTTTACAAGTTTATTAAGGCTTGATGGAATAATAATAGTTTTCGGGTTAATAAGATTAATAGCATCATCAGTCGCCTCAAAAACACCTGATTCAATTAAATATTGAATTGCAATATCAAGGAAAAGGATACTGCCGAAAGAATATTTAGCAATACGCTGGAAATAAAAACTATCCAGAATGTTTCTGTAATACTCTTTATTCTCCTCAATCATCTTTTCAAAAGAAGTAGGTTTAAGAGTAATTTCAGTGTAATAATTTTTTGAAAGCAGGAAGTGAAGATCCCTGTGCAGAGAAAATTCCTTATCGTATTGAATAAGATAACTGATATCCAGCTTTTCGAAAGACTGTAAAAGATATTTCAGAACATCATAGGAACTTGTATCAATCTTCTCAAAGTTTTCAATAAAAATTAAGGTATTTGGAATTGCCTGAAGCAAAGTCATGAAAATATCAAAATATGTATAGCGGGTATCACGTGATGAATCAATATCACGCTCGGTAAATGTTATCAAATCTTTAATCAATCCATCCGTATCAATAGATTTAAACATTGAAAAATCATTCTGCGAGAATAATTTCTGGGAGACAGTGTATTCAAAAATAGCTGAAACAAGTTCCCTGAAGAATGAAAACGGAGAATATTTCATCTCGTCATAGCAGGTTACGGTAATAATATTTTTGTAGATATGTAAGTCTTCAATAGTTGTAATAAGCTTCAGAGAATAAGGAACATACAAAGGTGCCGTACGGATTGCAAGAATACCCTTCGGAACAGATTGTATTTTGTTTATTACATGCAGGAATACATCAATATTTTCAGTCCTGATAAATTCACACTGGATTTCGTTAAATTGGATTGTCTCAAGATCATAAACCGAATCCGGATCATACGGTTTTTCCATCTTGCTCAGAGCCTCACCGTCGAGTTTATCCTGTTCTACAAGAAGGTTCTGGACAAAGTTCGGAACCTGAATCTCCTCATCTTTGTCATCAAGTTCTTCATAGTTAATTATGATAAGGTTAGAAATATCCGCCTCATAGAAGGTTACCATCTGCCCTTTAACCATGACTGAATTAAGAGGGGAGAATTTAAATTCAGAACCTATTGCATCATTTATATTGTTATCAACAATAACCTGAAATGAATTCATCAATTTTGAGCGCTCGTCAGTACTCTGGTTAACCATACTGATGTTGAAGCCTGAATCAGTATCATACGGGTCATCCTGAACAGTACGTTTCATCATAAACATATTGCATCTGACAGAAGCGTTTTTCTTATTTGTCAGACGGTAATTCATTTTTGTAATCTCTGTCAGGATTTGAATAGCCGTATTCATTGCAGTATTGGCAGAACTGTTAAATGTATAATCCTTATAAAAACGTATCATATAGGTGTTGCCTATAATCTGACGTCTTACACCTGCTTCTTTTGCAATATCGGCGATAATTTTATCAAGGTTAGCTTTAAATTTATTCAAAAGTTTTGCAGAGCCGAGAAGAACTTTCATCTCGCTCATGTTAGGAAATTCAATGGTAAGTGCGGTAAAATTATCAGTGTTTGATTCGTTCAGTATAACGCTTTGTTCAGTACTAAATCCGCACTTTTTACACTTTTTGTCACCTGTCAGGTTAATTTTGCCGCACTTATTACACTTACCGATAATAACGTAGCCGCATTTTTTACAGGTATTGCCTTTATTAATTGTTTTACAAATAGGGCAGACGACTTTCAGAACCTTTTTACAGTTCGGACATACAATCGTCTTTTCATCTATTTCTAACCCGCATTTTGGACATTCCATAACTTAAATATACCACACCGATATGTTAGTGACAAATCTTTACACTTATTAATAAAGGGCGCGGCGCGCCGCGCCCTAAAAAGTCCTATTCGTAACGGATACCGGCGTCTTTCATTCTTTCAATACATTTTTTTATAGTATCCACGTCTTTAGTCAATGCAACGCGGAAGTAGCCTTCGCCGTATTCACCGTAACCGTTGCCCGGCGGGACGACCACCTGAGCTTTTTCAAGCATAATTGTTACAAATTCTTCTGAAGTCATGCCTTTCGGGACAGGAAGCCATAGATAGAATGTTGCTTTTGAAGGTTTCAGTTTCCAGCCGAGTTCTGCAAAACCTTTTTCAGCGGCGTCGCGGCGTTCCTGATACATTTTATTCAAATCTTCAATGTATTTTTTATCAATTGTAAAAGCAACAGAGGCTGCCTGCTGGATTGCTTTAAATGTGCCGCTGTCAATATTATTTTTAATAGTGCCTAAAGCTTTCACGGCATCTGCGTTACCGCAGACAAATCCGACACGCCATCCGGTCATATTGTAAGATTTTGAATGTGAATAAAATTCTATTGCGACATCTTTTGCACCTTCAACCTGAAGAACAGAAGGGGCCTTATAACCGTCGTATGTCATTTCTGAATATGCCATATCAGAACATAAAAGAATATCATATTTTTTACAGAAATCTACTGCTTTTTTATAGAAATCTAAATCCGCAACAGCGCCTGTCGGGTTGTTCGGATAATTGAGGAACATAATTTTAGATTTTTTAGCAATATCCTCCGGAATCTTATCAAAATCAGGAAGGTAGCCGTTTTCTTCTAATAATGGCATGTGATAAGGAGTTCCGCCCGCAAAAATTGTAGCGTTATGATAAACAGGATACCCAGGATCCGGCACTAAAGTATAATCACCTTTATCTACAAAAGCAAAGAAAACATGTGCGATAGCTTCTTTTGAACCTATGTTACAGAGCATTTCCTTATCTGCATCAAGTTCAACCCCGAAACGGTCTTTCATCCAGTCGCATGCTGCTTTTCTGAATTGTTCTGTTCCGTTATACGGCGGATAATCGTGGTTTTTAGGATTATCAATAGCTCTGTGCATCTCCTCAACCACCGGCGCTAACGTCGGTTTATCAGGATCCCCGATACCGAGGCTTATAATATCAAGCCCTTTTGCCTTGGCTTCCGCAATTTTTCTGTCTATCTCCGCAAAAAGGTACGGAGGAATCTTTTCCAAACGTTCTGAAACTTTCATGCTTTCTCCCTTTCAAATTTACCCTCGCCCCTTGCGGGAGAGGGAAGAAATACTTAATGAGTTTACGAATTTAGTATTTCGGGTGAGGGGTTTACCCTCCGACCCTATTGTTAAATATTTTCCTTAACCTTAATTTTATGTTATCATAAAAACAGGGAAAAACAATGAGTATTATTACAGACGACGGGAATAGAACAAAAAGAATTGATATTAATCAAAAAAATCCGAATACAAAAGCGGAAAAGATTGATTATGACAGGAATTTTGAGAATTCTATCCGCCCGAAAAGTTTTGACACATATATAGGACAATCCGCGTTAAAGGAAACCCTGAAAATTACGATAGCGGCAGCTAAAAAAAGAGAAAAGCCATTGGATCATCTGCTTTTCTACGGGCCTCCGGGACTCGGGAAAACGACCCTTGCAGGCGTAATAGCAGAACAAATGGGGGTTGAAATAAAAATAACGTCTGCGCCGGCTCTTGAAAGACCGCGTGATATTATCGGAATTTTAATGTCTTTAAAAGGCGGTGAAATTTTATTTATTGATGAAATTCACCGTTTGAATAAAGTTGCGGAAGAAATTTTATATCCTGCAATGGAAGATTTTTTCCTTGATATGACCACAGGAAAAAGTCAGACGGTTAAAACTCTGCGTGTTCCGCTTCCGAAATTTACTCTAATCGGCGCAACCACAAAAGCAGGAGAATTATCGGGGCCTTTGCGCGACCGTTTCGGAATAATCCACAGGCTAGAATTCTATACGGATGAAGAACTTTCGCAGGTAATAAAAAGAACTGCAGGAATTTTGGAAATAGAAATCACGGATGACGGGGCTCTCGCGATTGCAAGACGCTCAAGAGGAACCCCGCGTATTGCAAACAGACTCATCAAACGAGTGAGCGATTATGCGCTTGTAAAATCAGACGGCACAATTGATGAAATGATTGCAAATAAAGCCCTCGATACATTGAAAATCGACGGCTACGGACTTGATTCGACAGACAGAAGCCTTTTGAAATTAATCATTGAAAAATACGACGGCGGGCCTGTCGGAATTGAAACGCTTGCTGCTGCACTCGGGGAGGATGTCAGAACTTTAGAAGATGTCTGTGAGCCATTTTTATTGCAGGCAGGTTTATTGCAGCGGACGCCAAGGGGAAGAAGGGTTACCCCTGCAGCATACCGCCACCTCGGTTATAAAAATACTGTTGATCAGCAAAGTCTGTTTTAAAATATTTACTCTGCAAAATTAACAGGAACCTTATAAATCAGGAGAGATATCAATGAAAAAAATATTACTTTTGGGATTTGTGTTATTTGGACTTCTTTGTCCTGTGTTTGCGGAGGAAAAAGCTGAACTTCCATCCGAAACCGGTGTCGTTGAAAATATACAGTATGAAGATGTTCAGGATTTGCAGCAGGGTGATAACAGCGTTAAGCAGGTAGCGCTTGTAAAAGTTCTCAGCGGCAAATTCAAAGGAACTGAACGATTAATTGATAATATGCTGACAGGGAATCCTGCTTATGATATTAATCTTCAAAAGGGCGACAAAGTTATTCTTCACGCCGAAAGAAAAGCTGAAGAAATTATCACAGCCGACGATGTTGATTTCTTTATTGCAGATATAAAAAGAGATAATGCTCTTATCTGGACTTCTGTATTTTTTTTAGTCCTTCTATTAATTATCGGCAGGAAAAAGGGCTTGTACAGTTTAATTTCAATAGTTGCAACAGTGGCTTTAATTTTCTTTATGCTCATGCCGATGATATTGCACGGGTTTTGTCCAATTGCGTCGGCAGTACTGGTCGGAATTTTATCCACAATTATAACAATATATCTTGTGGGCGGTTTTAACGCGAAAAGTTCTTCCGCAATAATTGGAACAGCTCTTAGTCTAATCTTTGCAGGCGGTGTGTCGTTAATAACTATTTATCTTGCGCACCTCACCGGATTTGCCGGAGAAGAAAGTATGTTTTTATATTCTGCACACCCTGAATTAGATTTTCAGGGACTTTTGTCCGCCTCAATGATTATTGCAGCCCTCGGAGCATTGATGGATACAGGAGTATCAATCGCAAGCGCAATTAATGAAATCTACGAGACCGATAAAACTCTCAAAGTTAAACAGCTTTTTAAATCAGGTATGAATATAGGGAAAGATGTTATAGGTACAATGTCAAATACCATTATCTTAGTCTATTTAGGTTCTGCTCTGCCTCTCGTATTACTATCGGACAACATTGATTTACAGAAATTTTTTAACCTGAATCAGGTGGCAACAGAAGTATCATCAGCAGTAATCGGGAGTATTGCAATTCTGATATGTGTGCCTTTGACAGCAATAATAAGCGCATATTTAATAAAAAATCAAAAAGAGAAAGTTGAATTTGAATTTAATGAGCCCGATGATAATTAATAAATCTCTGTATAAATCTTTTATTATTACTTAATACATTCCGAAACAATATTAAAAAATGCTTTTGTAGCATCAACTGCGTTTGTCAGTCCGAATTGCGCAATATATTCCCAGAAAAGCCGGTTCTTCTTGTTAGCCGGCATTATTTCCGTAGATGCCGATACCTGAAGATTAAACAATTCGTCTCTTTCTCCGTAACCGTATTGTTTATACCAGTCGCCCCGTTTCGGGATTTCTTCCAAAACCTGTGTGATTATTCTATCCTGATTATTCTGTACAAAATTTTCAAACTCCTTATGGATTCGTAAATCTCTCCATTTTTTAAAAACAGTTCCGCGTTCGGTATGCTGCGGCTGGGTTACATCCTGTAAAAAATGAAGCGCACGTCCGGCATGCTCCATCGCTTTATCGTTATTTTTATTTATCAACCTGTTAAATTCATACATATGCACTGCATATCTTGCGGCGGCATTATTTTGCCCGAAGATATCTAGAAAACTTTCCCGCGGTCTCAATACTTCACGCGGATAGTAAAAGTGGTTATTTCCTTTAAAACCGCGTTCATCAAAGTCCGGTTTTATAACAGATGCCATCAGGGTTTCTTTATGCTCTGCCAGTTTCGGAAAATCTTCCAGTACAAGTGAGGTTATTTTCTCATGTGTTTTAAATCTCCATCCGAAAGATGTCTTGTTATCTATTGAATTAACTCTCATTCACATATCCTTTATACCTATAAGATTAGCATAAAGAGATATCTACACAAATTATATATTAATCTTTGTTAAGTAAAAGCCCTCACTAACGATATTTATTATATAGGAGTTTACATGAAAAAACTGCCTTGTCCCCCTGAACTCGTTTCAGGGTCTGACTGAAAATAAAAAGCCCTCATTCGTGAGGGCTTTTTATTATGCTTTTTTGAAAACGATTTCGTCTTTGTCGACATCTATTACAAGCTTGTCGCCTCTAAGGAATTTCTGCGAAAGAATTTCCTTAGAAAGAGGATTTTCTACCATCTGGCGGATTACACGTTTCAGAGGTCTTGCACCGTAGACAGGATTAAAGCCGCGCGTTGCAAGAAGTTCTTTTGCATCCTGCGTAATTTCAAGTTCGATTTCCTGATCTTTAAGAAGTCTGCGCAGGTATTCCATCTGAATATCAACAATATTCGACAATTGTTCTAGAGTTAAGGCTCTAAAGAATATTGTTTCATCAATTCTGTTTAAAAATTCAGGTTTAAATCTGCTTCTCAAGACTTCCAGAACTTTTTCTTTAGTAGCTTCAAAATCCTGAGCGCCGCCTATTCCTTTCAGGGAATCTTCAAGGATAATGTCAGAACCTATGTTTGAAGTCATAATTATCAGAGTGTTTTTGAAATCAACAGTTCTGCCTTTGGAATCTGTCAAACGTCCGTCATCAAAGATTTGGAGCATTATGTTAAAGACATCAGGGTGTGCCTTTTCGATTTCATCAAACAGGACGACTGAATAAGGTTTACGTCTGACAGCTTCAGTTAATTGACCGCCTTCATCGTAGCCGACGTATCCCGGAGGAGCTCCGACAAGTCTTGATACGTTATGTTTTTCCATATATTCAGACATATCAATTCTTATCAACGCATCTTCATCGTTGAACATAAATTCAGCAAGAGATTTTGCAAGCTCGGTTTTTCCGACGCCGGTCGGGCCAAGGAATAAGAAGGTACCGATTGGACGTTTAGGGTCTTTTAAACCTGAACGCGCACGGCGGATTGCATCAGAAACTGTTGTTACTGCTTCATCCTGACCGATAAGCCGTTTATGAAGAATATCTTCCATCTTCAATAACTTCTGAGTTTCGCTTTCAACCAGTTTGCTTACAGGAACGCCTGTCCACTTGCTGACAACTTCTGCGATATCATCTTCATCAATTTCTTCTTTCAATAATCTGTTAGAAGATTTTTCCTGCGTCTGGCAGGCCTTTAGTTGTTTGTCAAGTTCAAGGAGTTTTCCGTATTTGAGTTCTGCCGCAGTCTGCAAATCAGTGTTGCGTTCTGCTTCTTCAATTTTAGCCTTAACTTTTTCTATTTCTTCTTTTATGCCTGCCTCGCCGACAATTGAAGCCTTTTCAGCTTCCCATTGAACTTTCAGTTTGGAAATTTTTTCTTCAAATTCATTTATTTGTTTTGTTAAATCGTCGATTTTTGCTTTAGCTTCGTCGCTGTCCTCTTTTTTCAAAGCTTCACGTTCGATTTCAAGCTGAATTTTCTGACGCATTAAAGTATCAATTTCCTCAGGCATTGAATCTATTTCAATTCTTAAAGATGATGCAGCTTCATCTATTAAGTCAATTGCCTTATCCGGAAGGAATCTGTCTGTAATATATCTATCCGAAAGTTTTGCCGCAGCAATAAGGGCGCTGTCAAGGATACGTATTCCGTGGTGAACCTCGTATTTTTCTTTTAAACCTCTAAGGATTGAAATCGTATCTTCAACGCTCGGTTCTCCAACCATAACAGGTTGGAAACGTCTTTCTAATGCCGGATCTTTTTCTATATATTTTCTGTATTCGTTAATCGTCGTCGCGCCGATTGTTCTTAAGACGCCTCTTGCAAGCATTGGCTTCAAGAGGTTACCGGCATCCATAGAACCTTCCGTTGCGCCTGCGCCGACGACTGTATGAAGTTCATCTATGAACATAACAATGGAGCCGTCAGAATCTTCAACCTCTTTTAATACAGCTTTCAAACGTTCTTCAAATTCGCCTCTGTATTTTGCGCCGGCAACCAATGCTCCCATATCAAGGGCTACAAGTTTAACGTCTTTAAGACTTTCAGGAACATCGCCTCTTACAATTCTCTGCGCAAGACCTTCAACTATTGCAGTTTTACCGACACCCGGCTCTCCTATTAATACAGGGTTGTTTTTGGTACGTCTGTTAAGAACCTGTATAATACGTCTGACTTCTTCGTCTCGCCCGATTACAGGGTCTAATTTGCCTTTTCTTGCTCTTTCGGTTAAATCTGTTGAATACTTTTCCAGAGCTTTCATATTTTCTTCTGCATTTTTGTTATCCACTTTTTTATTACCTCTTATTTTCTTCATTGCATTCAGCACGGATGATGAACTTACACCTGCCTCACGCAATATAGTTTGAATATTACTATTATCTAATAAAGTCATCGCAAGCAGCAAGGACTCAATTCCGATATATTCATCCTTAAACTTTTCAGCCTCCTGCTTTGCGATATCCAGAAGTTCGTAAGTCTTTTGCGACAGGAACAACTGCTGACCGTTTACAGGCCCTGATATCGTCGGAAAAGATTTCACTGTCCCGACAACTTTATTTATAAATCCCTGATTCAAAAGTTTTAATTCAGTCAGATAATCCTTTATAATTCCGTTATCCTTAATCATCGCAAGCATAATATGCTCCGGCTGAAGTTCCGAATTTTTGTATTCGTTCATCAAAGCACTGGATGCTGATAGAATTTCCTGAGAATAATTTGTAAATTTGTTAAAATCAACCATATAAATCAACTCCATTAATCCGGCACATAAGGCTCACCATCTGAGGCAGCCCGCAGCACCTCTAATCTATATTTTTATTTTAACGTTTTTTTTAATGAAGTCATATTAAATTAATTATTATTTAATTATTCAGTCGTTGTCCATATTTTATTTTTTTGATAACATTTGTAATATAGGGATATAGATAATAAGAGGATTAAAAATATGTCAGGACACTCGAAATGGTCAACCATTAAACATAAAAAAGCTAAAGTGGATTCACAACGCGCCGTTGTGTTTCAGAAGTATTCAAGAGAATTAATCGTTGCGGCAAGACTCGGCGGCCCTGATCCTGCCGGAAATTTCCGCTTAAGAACTGCTATTGAAAAAGCTAAAGCCGCAGGACTTCCGAACGATAACATTAAACGTGCCATTGAAAAAGGTGCCGGCGCATCAGGTGCTGAAAATTACGAAGAATTAACCTACGAAGGCTACGCTCCGGGCGGCGTTGCTGTTGTTATTGAAGCTATGACCGACAACCGTAACAGAACCGCAGGCGATATCAGAAGCTACTTCACAAAATACAACGGAAGCTTAGGTGCAACAGGATGTGTGGGCTGGATGTTCGATCAGCGCGGGGTTATTACGTTCAGCGAAGACACAGATTTTGAAAAACTCTTTGAAGCAGCGATTAACCTCGACGCCCTTGATGTAACAGAAGAAGACGGGCAGTATAAAGTCCTTACAACCGTGGAAAACTTCCAGAGTGTTACCGAAGGTCTTGAAAAAGAAGGATTCAAAAGCGAAACCGCCGAACTTACAAGAATTCCGCAAAATACAATTGAAGTTACGGACGAAAAAACCGCTGATCAGATATTGAAGCTTCTCGATAAAATCGAAGAACACGATGACGTTCAAAATGTCTACGCTAACTTTGATATCTCTGATGAATTAATGCAAAAGCTTGAGGGCTGATACAGGGATTACACTAAAAACTCTAAAATGTCACCCTGAATTTATTTCAGGGTCTCGCATTTTAAGAGATGAGGAAACAAGTTCAGCATATTTTCAAATAATTGAGGACTGATGCAAATTTTAGAACAACTAAAAAAACTATCGTATTCGCTTGAAAAATGCGAAACACCTGCGGATGCCATAAATCTTATGAAAGATTACACATCAGCAGATGGACTTAATGGCGAAAATAAAGATTTTTTTGATATTGTCTCATATATGATTAAGCTGAAAGTCAAAAATCTTACTCTCGGCGACAAAATGCAAAAAGGTCTTGAATTTCATAACGCCATGAAAAATATCGCCAAGATAATTGAATCCCAGTATGAACTTAACTACATAATTCCGATTATCGGAGAAATACTCGATACCTTTATCGCAAACCATCTTATTTATATATTCCTGAAAGAAAACGGCAAATTTCACCTTGCATGGCCTGCATCCTGTCTGGACGAAAAAATTCCGGAAACTCTGGCTAAGCTTTCAACCTCAGAAAAAATAATGTTAAGCGACGACCGAAGAACCGGTTACTTTCCGCTTGTGAATGAAAATACTCTTATCGGCTGTATTGTCACAAAAAGCACTGAAAAACCGCTTATTCAGGAGGAAATTGATTATCTGACCCAGCTTGCCGCACAAACAGCAACAACAATTACGCGGGCAAATATTTACTCGGAAATTCTGAAACATGCGACACTTGATGCCCTCACGGGTTTCTACAACCGTCGCCAGCTTGATGAGCGTATAAAACAGGAAATATCAAGCGCCCGCAGAAAGCATACCTCGCTATGCGCAATTATGATTGACATTGACTTTTTTAAAAAGGTCAACGACACCTACGGACACAGTACAGGCGATTTTATCCTGAAAACAGTTTCCAAAATCATAAGAAGCCGGCTCCGTGAATACGATATTGCAGCGCGCTACGGCGGAGAGGAATTTGCAATACTTCTTCCTTTCACGGATGAAACAGAAGCCGCAATGGTTGCTGAACGACTCAGAAAAGCTGTGGAAAACAAGGTTATTGACATAGAAAAGGTCAATACAAAAAATGATACTAAAACAATCAAAATCACAATAAGTCTTGGGATTTATCAGTTTAAAAGCGCTGATAAAACGCAGGATTTGCTGATGAATGCAGATAAAGCTCTCTATGAGGCAAAAGAATCAGGCAGAAATATGGTAAAAATCTATAAAAAAAATGATAATTTCAAATAATATATCAGCCGGAAGGCAGTTTTTATGTTTTCGAGGCGATAGCGGGAGCAGGGCGGGAGCGTGTCCGAGAAAATATAAAAACTGCCTTCTGCAACAAATAAAATAAAAGGAAATAAAATGAAATACGAAAAAATTTGTAAAACTCTTGATGATACAAAAGAACTTGCACAAAAGTTCGCAAAATTAATCACAAATGGCTGCTTCATAAGCCTCTACGGCGAGATAGGAGCAGGAAAAACCGCGTTTGTAAAACTCGTTGCGGACGCTCTTGACGTTAAAGAAAAAGTCACAAGCCCGAGTTTCGTAATCCTAAACGAGTACCACACCGGAAGTATTCCGATTTACCACTTTGACCTCTATAGACTCGAAAACGAAGGCGTCAAAACAATTCTCGACGAACTGAGAGAATATTCGGAAGGCAAACAGGTAACATTCGTTGAATGGGCTGAATTTTCGCAGGACGAAATTCCTTTTAACCATATAAAAATAAACGTAACATATGAAGATGATGATTCCAGAAAATACTCCTTTGAAGGTTTTGGTTGTGATAATATAAAAATCATAGAGGAATTAAAAAAGTGATTAATAATAAAAAGATTCCGGAACAAGTCCGGAATGACAAAGAAAAAAACATATTAGCATTCGATACATGCCTGGATAAGATGTATGTAGTATTAAAAAAAGACGGAGAACTTCTTGCCTCTGAAATAATTGAAAATCAGGGCGGGAAATATCATTCTGCGTTTTTAATCTCTACAATCCAAAAAGTTTTATCCGAAAATAACATAAAGCCGGAAGATATTGATTTAATAGGCGTAAACATAGGACCCGGAAGTTTTACGGGGATAAGAGCCTGCACAACGGTTGCGCGGGTTATGGCACAGCAATTAGGCTGTAAAGTAAAAGGGGTATCGTCCCTTGAAATTCTTGCACAATGCGCCGGAGAAAATCCTCTGGTGGCACTTGATGCAAGAAAAAATGCGGCATATCTTTATGTAGATGGCGAAATCAAAGGCGCAGTACCGGTTGAAGAAGTTGAAAAACTTACAAAAAGCGGCAACTATAATGTCATTACGGACAATAAATTAAAGCCGATCTTGGGCGAGATATCCTATCAAGAAAAAGACTTGCCGCTCGGCGAAATTCTGGCAAAACTTGCCAAAAAGAAAGACTGTGACGGCGATTGGCATAAGCTTAAGCCTCTTTACATTCAGCCGCCGCCAATGGGATAGATTTTATATTTGACAGTTATGTTTCTTTACGAACTGTCAAATTTTTTTATATGGAGATTTAATATAATATGAAGATTTTTGGGATTAGCGCATTTAATTTAAATAGCACACAGCAGAAGTATAAATTTTCGGATTTTAGCAGACACTATAGCCAGTATCCGTCACATAATCTTGCAAATGACACTTTCACCAGAACATCACCGGAAATTACCTTTGGTGCAAACATTATAAACAATCCTTCAAAATTCAAAAAACTTGTAAGAACAAGAACAATGCACTGCATATATTGTAATAAAGTTCTTGTAGATGAAGAGGAACTCAATAAACTCGAAAGAAACGGGGTATTTTCAGGCCCGATAAAAGATTTTGTAAACAAAACACAACAGTATTATCCTTCTATGCATAAAGCACAGAGAACCGTTTTCAGGATTATTTCCAGATACGCAACACAATCTCCGCAAACCACACTTGCTCAGGTAATGCAATCTGCCTACCCTTCAGCCCTGAATCATTTGAGAAAATCTCAAAAACCAATGTTTGAAGAGCTTGCAAAATATGCAGAAGAACTGCCTCCTGAATATAAAAAAAGATTTGATGCATTTATGAAAATTCAGGATTGTAAACTAAAGGATAAGCCATTTATAAATGAATTCAGCGCAAAGGAATTTAATTATAATCTTTATAACATGTGCAAAACAGTAGGAAATGACAGACTGCGAACTCTTATGATTTCAAAAGCCAACATCCTTACGCACCCTTCTTTTAAAAGTTCGACTGAAGAAATCCCTGATAATATTATTAACAAAATCTACGATATTAAGCCAAAACATAAGTCCCAATTAAATAAGGCAAAAGAAGAACTTCCTAAAACAAAAGATGCCGTAATGCTTCAGGTAATTTACGCAATCAGGCTTGCCGGACAAAAGTTAAGCAGGAACGATATTATAGAACTCTGCGACAGGGCAGTAAATGAAATCCTGGGGATACCGGTAAAAGTTCCGTTCAGTAACAAAACATTCCGCTACGACCTCACGGAGACTTTAGCAGAACTGCCTGACGAAGCACTTAGAAGAAAAATGCTTAATTTAACAAAAGCACTCCCGACATCTATGGAGAACCCTTATTCTTTTATTACAAAACACGCAGCAGCCTCATCTGAAAAAGTCGGACACAACCTGCTTTTCCCGTCTGTTGTAACAATTGAGCACATAAAGACGAAATACGACAACGGACAAAATACACTCGGGAATTATGCTCTATGCTGCGCATTTGATAACAATTATGTCAGAAGCAATCGAAATATGAATGTTGTATTAAGCCAGTACAATCAAAAAAACCCTCAAAAATACTTCAATGAAATCTTCCAGGTTGTAAAAGACGGAGAACTGCCTCTTGAAGCAGCACTTGAACAGGTTGCAGCTTTTGAAGAACAAAGCGGCAGAATAATAAAAACAACAGCACTTAATGGCTTTGTTCCGAAACCCGTACCGTACAAGAAAAATTAAAAAAAATATTAAAAAATGTAAATTTTTGGAATAAAACCTTAATTTTTTCAAAAAAAATGCCGATACCTTAAATGTTCTTAGTTAGAAATAAGGGTATTTTGACATGACAGAAACAGGTGCTTCATTTAACAGACCATATAAACCGTTCGGGTTTAACGTAAAAGTTCCTGAAATCGGCGAAAAAACAATAAAACTCGCAGAAGGAACTCTTACAAATATTGTTAAATCACCGGTAGAACCGTTATTTAACTTCCTTGAAGAAAACGAAAAAGTCTTTAACGGGGATATTACCTATGAAATGAATAAAGCATTCGCTGAAAGTTTCAACCTCGGTACCGCAATGCGTCTGGAAGATGAAAAAATTAACGGAATGCCTCCGAAATTTGATATGCACTTCTAATAAGTGTTATTTGTGTAGATGTAGAGGGCTTAGTTAATGAAAAAAATTTTTGTATTAATGCTTTTTATAGTGTTCAGCAGTATTATTACTGCCGCAGCAACACTGCCAAGATGGGATGATAGGGATTTTAATGTTTATATAACAAAGAACCCGAAAACATACATTATGAAAAAAGCATTCAATAAATGGGAACAGATTACAAATGACTTCGTAACGTTTAACTATGTAGAAAGCAAAGAAAAAGCCGATATTACGGCAGATTTTGTAGAACATCTTCCGGGGAACGCAGTCGGTATCTGCTGGACAACATACCAACAGAAAAGTAAGGATAATAGAAAAATAGTGAAAGCACAAATAAATCTTGCAAATAAGACCAAATATCAGCGGATTCTAACTGATGATGAATATTATAGGGTAATGTTGCATGAAATCGGACACGCACTTGGACTTCCGCATTCTCAAAAATACAACAGCATAATGCGGCCTCTTTCAGAAGAAATAAACAATATCTCAATAGACGACAGAAAAGCATTAGAAAAACTATATGAATAAAAAATTACACTACCTACCAATTACAAGCCTCACTTACGGGGCTTTTTATTTTGCGATAGTTTGCTCTATATGCTGAAACATAGCCGCAAGGGATAGTCCGAGTCCATCTGATATTTTTTTTAGATTATGGAGCTGCGCTTCATTTTCGCCGATTTCTATCCTTGAAAGAGTAGAGGAAGGAATGTTATTTCTCAAGGCAAACTCCGTCAGATTAGAGAACCCGCGCTCAATTCGCAGGTTTCTGATAGCACCGCCTACACTTTTACAAAATTCTTTTTCTAACATATTTTGATTATAGCATAAGTGAATAAACAAATACTCAAATAGATACTGTTTATTTCTTATATTTTAAGCTCATGCAGCCATAAATACATAAATATATTTGTACTCTTTTGAAAACAAGCCTTTTAACTGATATTTTCTAATTGTTCTACAATCTTATCAACACCGTCGTATTTGGCAAGCTTCATTGCAGCGCCTTGCAGTTTTGCGAGTTTGCTTTTATCAGTAATCAGAAGAGTCAGGTTTTCCAGAAGCGTTTTTTCGTTTGTATCGTGATCTTCTATATATAAAGAGGCTCCCTCTTCAAGCATATATTGTGCATTTTTTCGTTGATGGTCTGCAGCGGCATATGGATACGGGATTAAAATTGATGCCGCACCGCTTGCTTCAATTTCCGATAAACTTAAAGAACCTGCACGGGATACAGCAATATCCGATGCTTTTAAAACTGTCACCATATCATCAAAATAAGGAGCAATAATCAAATTTTTATCCGACTCATATTCAGGATAAATCTTCAACAATTGTTCCACAACCCTCTCAAAATTCTTTTTTCCTGTCTGAAAAATAACTTGAACATCATATTTATTCGTGAGAGTCTTCAATATTTCAACCGCAGCGTCGTTGATAGTTCTGGCGCCTTGCGAGCCGCCCATTATGCAGACAGTTATTTTATAATTTGAAAACCCGAGAGACTTTCTGGCCTCTGATTTTAATAAAGCTCTGAATTTTGTTCTTATAGGATTCCCGTTAATGTAGCAATTTTTATTGTTTACAAAATCTTTAGCGCATTCAAAAGCAAGAGAAACAGCACTTGCTTTTGGCGCAAGCTTTCTAGTCACAAGACCGGGTTGTGCATCACAATCATGCATCATATAAGGAATTTTCAAAATTATACATGCTATTAGAATCGGGGCAGAAACATAACCGCCTGTGCCAAAAACCGCATCCGGCTTATATTTTTTCAAATATCCGATAGATTTCAGTACAGCCGCGGAAAGCTGAAAACTCCACTGAATAAGCGGAAGTCCCATCTTTCTCGGCATACCGTGAATATTTACCGGCAAAAATTCATAATCTTTCTGCTTTATAATATCAAATTCAAGATTATCAGGATTTCCCACATAATAAACAGTGTTCCCGCCAGCTTGAAGAGCATCAGCAACGGCCACTGCCGGATAAATATGACCTCCGGTTCCGCCTCCGGTTATAAAATACGTTTTATCAGACATTTCCTATATTCCTTATTTTTTTTATTCTTTTCTTTGAAATATTCAACAGAATTCCGACCATACATAAAGAAACAATTAAAGATGACCCGCCGTAACTGATAAACGGAAGCGGAACACCGGTTGTCGGGAAAAATGAACTTGCAACGCTTATGTTCAAAAAAGCCTGAAATCCTATTGAAAAAGTTATACCGACAGCAAGAAGTTTTCCGAACATATCAGGACACCT
>CALUTK010000043.1 GCA_944323675.1 Candidatus Gastranaerophilales bacterium
TGCACCAATTAAAGACAGTATATTGTAGCAATAAGGAGAAATGTAAATGGCAAACCTAAAAGAAAAAATCTTACAAGGACAAAGTATTGGGAAAAGTGGGAATACAGGTATTGGAACTGGTCCTCATCTGCATTTCGGAGCCAAAAAGAATGGAGTAAGTGTAGACCCTACAATATATTTACCAGGTTTTTAGTAGTTTTTTTAGGGCATTTATATCTATCCATTCGTAAAATGTAGTTTCAAATTCTGTAATGTTTGTTATGACGACTGGTTTACCCTTATGAATTGCTAATATATTGTAACGGGCGGAATATGCTTTATCATTTTTATAATCAACTATAACATTCCCAGTGACAAAACCTTTATATTTCACCACCAATTTGTCATTATGCATTTTTACATTGAACAAAAGATGAGAAATATATCCATCGTTATTTGGCGATGGATATTCTTCATGCAAATTCCAATTCATTAAATCCGCAATCATATCAATAGAGTATGTTTTGATTAATTTGTTATAATGAAAACTGTCAAAATCATAACAATTATTATTACAACAAGTGTATTTGTTATTTAATATATTTAAATAATAAATATTATGATAATTACCGGCAAGTTTATATAAATTTTTTTCTAATGATGGGGTATCAGTCTTGGTAGATTTAGTTTCTGCTAAAACTGGAATACAGGTTAAGATTATTAAGAATATGACTAAAAATAATTTTTTCACAATTACCTCATTAAGTTTATTTTAAATTGCTAAAACTATTTAAACATCAGCAATTGAAAAATACAACAGAATACTTTTAATGCAAAAGAGCGGATAAAATCTCACAAATCATATGGTATAAATATATTTCCATATCGCCTTGCTGCATACAAAGTGAACCTCTGAGCTGTGCGAAGTGATTGACCCTTTTCTCTTGTGCTGAGGGTTAGGGGGGAGGGCTTTCTACGGCTTTATCTTTTATTGCAGTGCTTTCGGTTTTTTAATAAATACCAGAAGCGGAATCAACAGGAATGTCGCAAATGCAAACCAGCGGAAAGTATCAATATATGCCCAAAGATGCGCCTGCTGGACCAGCTGTGAATAAATTTGGCTCTGAGCCATTGAATGCGCCGTAAATGTATCCGTAAGCGATGAAAAAGTCCCGCTTAAGGCGTTTACACGGTCAACAAAAACATTGTTCGTTTCGTGCAGATGGTTAATCAGCATGTTCTGGTGTACCTGCGCAAATCTAGACACCATTGTTGTCCCGATTGAAGTACCGATTGCACCGCCAATGTTTTTTACAAGGTTCTGCAGTCCTGTTGCATTTGTCATCTGGTCGTTTTTCATTGTCGAAAATGAAAGCGGAATTAACGGAGTGAACGCAAGGAAAAGTCCCGAGCCGTATAAGATGTTCGGTATTGCAATGGTTATAAGATTTATTTGTAAATTTATATTGCCGAAGAATACGCTCCCGAAGCCGAGAAGAATTAGTCCAATCATTACAATACGTCTGTCACCGAGTTTTTTTGATAATGTAAGATAAAGGGCTACCCCGATAAAACTCCCGACACCGCGGGAACCCATAGATAATCCGCTTAAGTAGGCAGTGTACCCCAGAAGATTCTGGAGCATGGAAGGTAAAAGTGCCGCAGATGACAAAAATACACCCATCAATATTACCTGAACAAGGGTTCCGAAAAAGTATGTTCTATCTTTAAGCACCCTTAAATCAATGAGCGGTTCTTTCCCTTTTGCCTGTGAAATAAAAAATAGAATTGCAAATATAACAGAAAAGGTAGTTAACCAGCATACCCATGCTGCACCGAACCAATCGGCATCATTACCTTTATCAAGTACAATCTGCAGACAAATCAGCCATCCGGAAAGAAACGCCATCCCTTTATAATCAAAATGAACATTCTTCTGTTTTTTCGCGTAAGGCGGTTCCTGCAGCAAATTTTTAGCAAGAAAAACGCAGATAAAACCAAGAGGGACATTGATTAAATAAATCCACGGCCACGACCAGTTTTCAGTAATCCAGCCGCCGAGAACCGGCCCGATTAACGGAGCAAAAATTACTGCAATCCCGAATATTGCCATTGATTTAGGACGGTCTTTTTTTGAAAAACTTTCAAGCATTATGGACTGACCCAGTGGCAAAAGCCCGCCGCCGCCAAGCCCCTGCAGAAACCTAGCAAGTACAATCTCTATCATAGAATGCGATATTGCACATAAAAATGACGATATCGTAAAGATTATCGTACATATCATAAAATAATTTTTACGCCCGAAAAGTTTCGATGCGGCTGATACAAGCGGGATTGCAATTCCGCTCGCAATCAGGTAGCTTGTCAGAACCCAGGTGGATTCATTTAAACTTACGGACATTGAACCTGCTATATATGTTAATGCTACGTTTGATATGGTTTCATCCAGTACAAACATGAATATTGCAAGCATTACGGGGGTAATCATCAGCCACGGATTTATCGTGGGACGCCATTCTTCCTGTGCATTTATATTTTCGGTCATTTAATCTCTTCCTCGTTTTAATATGTTATTTTATATTTCTTCAATTAACAGCAGTGTTTTTATGCGCTATTTAAATTACTTCACACATTTTTGTGTAAATTTTCAATTTTAAAGGCTGGATTGCTTCGCTAGCGCTCGCAATGACGTCGAGAGGATTTACTCCTTACAGGTTTCATTTGAAGCCTGCCCTGCTTTAGCTACAACTGAATCATTCTGAGGGCGAAGCCCGAAAGAATCCAGCTTTTGTAAAAATTATTAAATTGAGAATGTGTCGATTATTTTCAAAGGTTGGCTTGCTTCGTCGTTTCACTCCTCACAATGACTTCTATCAATTAAGTTTTTCCCGAGCAATTTCTTATCCAGCCCTTTTACAAAGCCGAAGTGCAGGAATGATGTTATCCCTGCAAGGTATGCGGATACCTTATGTATATTTCTCTTATGCGGGAATTTCACTTTTTTGAATCCTGTCGCGCCGCAAATCGTTCCGAAGCCCAGTGCCGCATACCCTGACCAGCTTACCGGATTTTTGTATATCGGAAGCTTCCTTGCCGTGTTTTGTTTTTGTGACTGAATAGGTGGTACCGGCATATTATTTTTATTTAAACCTCGTTTTCCAGAGTGATACTGCTGAATTCATCAGTATAATTGCGTCATCCTCACGGAAGGTGACATCAATCCAAAGTATCGCAAAAGTTTTGCTGTATTCTTCCGGCAAAGCATCAAACGGTGAAACTTTCTCCACAATTTTTATTAAATCCTTGTTTAATTTCTGGTTGCCCGAGGATTTATTGATATATACTTTTTTTACCTCACCCTGTTTATTGATTTTTACCATTACACTTGCACGACTGTTTTCATATGCGGATTTAAATTTTAATTCTTTCAAAACTTTCAAAATCACGCTTCGGGCATATGGTTTATGAGTTGCAAGCAGGTAATTTAAATCATTATCCGGCGAAACTTCAGGGATGTCTTTATTTTTGATGTAATTCATTACTCTTTCGTTTACATCATCCATATTCACCATAAAGTAATAGTTCTCAAAAGCAATCGGATCCCCGAGTACAAAAGGATGGTTTCCTTCTGACATTATAAGAACTTTGCTGTAATCCTTTATTTCATCTTCATAATATTTTACGTAATAAAAAATTGCATTATCTTTTTTTTGGATAGTATCTGCATCAAAATAGATTATATTTCCTAGTTTATTATGTGAAGACAGCCAGGTTGCTGCATTAGCATACGGTACAGTAATAAATAATGCAGTCATAATCAAAACCAGATTTATTATTTTTTTATACATAGCTCTCCTTCAAAAATTTAAAACATCATATTTCCCATAGGCATCATCATGTTTTGCATCATCATGGAATCTCCGTTGCCGTAATTCTGCGGGAATTGCTCATACGTCATCGGGGTGCTGTGGGAATCTTTAGTATTTGCATTTTGGACAGCCTGACCGTCAGATGTTTGTCTTGATTTAATTACTTTTTTTTCTGTTTTAACAGGTTCATCATCTTCTATTTTAAAGCCGTCTTTATCGTAGTCTGAATAATCGTTTTCTTCCGGAGGCGCTGTGAATTTTGTATTTTTCTCAAGATTTTTAAATGAATTTGACTGCGGCAGAGATTTGTTAAATCCTGAAAAACTCTGTGACTGATTCATATATTCTATATTTGCATCGTTGTCCGCAAACGCAGGAACTGCAAGAACTATCAAACAAACTGCCAATAAAAATCTTTTCATAACTTAACTCCTGTATTTCTTTTTATAATTTAACATAAATCAAAATACCGTTCAACAAATTGTTACATTTTCGTGATTTCATAAAAAAAGCTTGAGGACGGCAGAAGTTTTTATAGTAATTTTAATACTGCGCTGTGGCGGTTTGTTGTGGCATTTTCTTTTCTGTATGAAAAGAACATATCATTGTCGCAGACTGTGCAATACGGACATACATCAATTTCTTTGACCCCGCATTCTTTCAGCTGGCGTTCGTTTATTCCTTTTAAGTCAACAAAAATGTCCCCGTTGCGCCGTTCGTATAACCCTTCGAAATTTTCTACCGTAGATTTCAGTTTTTCGAAAACTTCTTCCCCGACATTATAACAGCACAGTGAAATTGCAGGCCCTATTGCAACGGTAAGATTTTGCGGATTAGAACCGAAATCTGTGACCAATTTTTTTATTGTTTTCGCAGCAATTCGTCCTGCGGTTCCGCGCCAGCCGGCATGAGATACAGCCCCGATATTCAGTTTTTTATCATAAATAATCAAAGGGGTGCAGTCTGCAAAATTTAAATATATTGCATTCTCTTTATCAGTTAAAATTAGCCCGTCTGTATCAGGATAGTCAAAATTCCCTTCCGTAACGATTTCTACATTTGAGGTGTGGGTCTGGCTCGGAGTGAGAAGGTTTTTTACCCTTAAATATTCTTTAATTTCACGCAGATTTTCCGCGGCAAATTTTTCATATTCCGGTTCTTTTGTTTTTATTACGCTTTCTCTTGTCGTAAAAAAATGTTCGGTTTTTATAATATCCGAGCGGAGTACTTTTTTCCCGTTAATTTCATCAAAATAAAACATACATTAATTTTACTATAAAAATTTTGGATGATTGTCGGATGGAAACTTTTTATTTGAAGTCTAATATTTTATGGTTGAAGAGTTTTTAAAGGAGAAAATTATGAGAGAAAATTTGAGAAAGTATCTGGTGGAATTTATAGGGACTTTTTTTCTTGTATTTACGGTGGGGAGTACAACCTTATTCGGTTCGAGCGGCGTTATTCCGCCTATTGCAATAGGGTTTACATTAATGATAATGGTGTATGCGGGAGGACACATTTCAGGCGGGCATTATAATCCTGCCGTATCTCTTGCCGCTGTAATCCGCGGAGCACTTCCTGCATCACAGTGGCTTCCATATGCAGTAGCGCAGGTTGTTGGAGGAGTTGCGGCGGCTTTTGTTGTTAATTATCTTCTGTCCCCGCAAAACTACCAGCTAGGCGCAGAATTCAGTCTCCCGGGGCTTATTATAGGCGAATTTTTATTTACGTTTGCATTATGCTACGTTGTTTTATTAACTGCAACATCACGTCCTGTAAGCGGTAATTCTTATTACGGGCTTGCGATAGGTTCTGCTGTTACAGCAGGCGCTTTTGCTGTCGGCGGAAGTATTTGTCTTGGTGCGTTTAACCCTGCAGTTGCGATTTCACTCGGGATTATGCATGCGGCTTTCTGGAAAATGACTGCATTCACAGTCGTTGTTAATCTTCTTGCTGCAGTCGCTGCAGGGCTGACTTTTAAAGCAGTTACTTATAATGAATAAATTAGCAGGTGGAGAAGGGTGAGAAGTGAAGGAGCTGTTTAGGTGAAGAGTTGAACTGCAGAATGGTTGAACGGCTTATTTTTCCCTCTCCCGTTGGGAGAGGGAAGAAACCGTCATTGCGAGGCTTTAGCCGAAGCAATCCAGTCTTTTTTAATGAAGGGTGAAGAGGGACGGGTAGGTGGTTTATAATAATAAGTCCCTTCACTCATCACATATCACTCTTCACTTTTCAAAAAGCTGGATTCTTTCGGGCTTTGCCCTCAGGATGACATAAAATTTTTCGTCAGTGCCTTAGTATTTTTACCACCCCATCTCCCTATCCCTCAGCGCAAGGCATACAGGATCGCAAGACTCGTTACCTCGTCTGCTCCCTTTGTATCCCTTGGAAGAGGAGATGTAGAGTCTTTTGCCTCATTTATATGATTGTATAATACCGAAAAATTTTATGTTATTATTATAATTATGAATAACATTGAAGAAATCATAAAAGTAAGCAAGGGTGAAGAACTCGCGGATTTGGTATTAAAAAACGCACAGCTTGTGAATGTTCTCTCGGAAGAAATTTACGAAACTGATATTGCAATTATTGGTAATAAGATTGCGGGGATTTCAAAAGGTTACAGAGGGAAAGAAGAAATAGACCTCAAAGGGGCTTACGTTACCCCGTCATTTATTGACGGACACGTTCATCTGGAAAGCTCAATGCTTATGCCGTCGGAGTTTGCAAAACTCGTTCTTCCGTCCGGCACCACAACCGTAATCGCCGACCCGCACGAAATTTCTAATGTCATGGGGCTTCAGGGGATAAGCTTTATGAGAGAAGCCACAAAAAATCTTCCGCTTGATGTTTTTATGATGCTGCCATCCTGCGTTCCCGCAACAGATTTAGAAACATCGGGAGTTGATTTAAACAGCTACGATTTAGCGCTTTTGATTGACGCCCCGTGGGTTCTCGGGATTGCGGAAATGATGAATTTTCCGGGTGTAATCAACTGTGACAAAAGCGTTTTGAGCAAAATTCAGCTCGGTATAGACAAAAATAAACGCGTTGACGGACACGCACCAAATTTAGGCGGGAAAAATCTTGATGCCTATATTGCCTCAGGAGTTGCCTCAGACCACGAATGCACAACGCCTGATGAGGCAATTGAAAAACTCCGCCTCGGCATGTATTTGATGATACGAGAAGCGACAGGCGCAAGGGATTTGGAACCGCTTATTCCTGTATTAAAAACATACAATACCCGTAAATGTATGTTTGTAACAGACGACCGCCACCCGAAACATCTCGGCAAACACATCTCCAGAATGGTTAAAAAAGCCGTCCGCCTCGGGGTTAACCCGATTAAGGCAATCCAGATGGCAAGCCTCAATACCGCAGAATACTTCAAACTCTACGACAGAGGCACAATCGCTCCCGGTTATAAAGCAGATATTGCAGTTTTTGATGACCTTGAAAACTTTGAGCCGAAAATGGTTTTCAAAAACGGAAAACTTATTGCAAAAGACGGGAAAATAACCGCTGATATGACAGAACTAAAACCGCCTGCCCTGAGGGGTTCCGTTAACATAAAATATTTGTACAATGAGGATTTTCAAATAAAAATTCCTCCAGGCAAAAATAAAATCAAGGTTATAAACGTTATCCCGCAGCAGTTAATCACAAAGCTTTCAATTGAATCCCTCAAAAACAGCGGAGGCTTAGCAGTTTCAGACATAGAAAATGACGTATTAAAAATTGCCGTCCTTGAACGCCACAAAGCAACGGGGAATATAGGACTCGGGTTTGTAAAAGGCTTCGGTCTGAAATCAGGCGCAATTGCATCAACCGTGGCCCACGACAGCCATAATATGATAGTAATTGGGACAAATGATGAAGATATGTTCTATGCGGCAATAGAACTTGAAAAATCTCAGGGCGGAAAAATTATCGTTGAAAACGGGAAAACACTTGCTCATCTGCCGCTTCCAATTGCCGGACTTATGTCGGATAAGCCCGCAGAAGAAGTTATGGCAAAAATTTCCGAACTTGAAAATGCAGCAGACAAAATCGGCTGCAAAATTGCGGATCCTTTTATGAGTATGGCATTTCTGTCTTTATCGGTAATCCCTGAAATAAAAATTACGGATAAAGGGCTTATTGACGTAAATAAGTTTGAGGTAACTGAACTGTTTGCATAATGAAGTATCTTAGTTTGACAGGTATGCCCAACCGACATTACCCCTCACCCGAATTTGTAAATTCGCTGACGCTCATTAACAAATTCCGCCCTCAGCACAAGGCATACAGGGTCACACGCTTCGCACAGCTCAGCGGTTCCCTTTGTATCCCGCAAGGGGCGAGGGTAGGAGTGTCATTGCGAGGCTTTAGCCGAAGCAATCCAGCCTTTTTTAATGAAGGGTGAAGGGTTCTCAATAACTATAAGTCTCATCACGCACGCTTCACTCATCACTCTTTACTTACTTACCGACCTATTGCCTTTACTGCAGCCGGCGTTTCAATTCATATTTAACATCTGACAATGGTCCATTGTTCGGCGTTCTCACTGTGTTAAAATAATTTCTTGCGTAAACAAACGGATACTTCGGAATCCAGCCGAGTTTAAAGAAAATTGTAACCGTATCCGCGCCCTGCGACAACATCAGTTCATCAATAGTCTTTTCATGAGCAGGAGAAATTGATGAGAAAATTTTCAATAAATAATCAGTAAAAGTAACGCTGTAATAACCGGTTGCGGTGCCGGGTTTTGCAATAATTTCCGAAATCTTAAAGTTTTCATTACCCTTAATATTTTGGACATCTTTCGGCAGAGTAAGTGTTTCTCCGCGGGTCTGTTCAATTTCATACCACTGACCGTTATAGTTTATCCTCATCATATTTGGCTGCGGCATATAAATATCATCAAATTTATTTTCAAGAATAGTGTTGCCTTCCATATCGACAATGCCGTATTTGAAATCCTTACAGGTCAAAAGCATTCCGCCAAAAAGTAAATCTATTGAAGAATATTCGCGCGGGAGAATTTCCTTTCCTTTATCATCGTAAAGTGCATATTTACTGCCGCTTCCGATTTTTAAATATTTGCCGAGAACCCTTTCTGCGTGGCTGTATTTTATAGGGACAAGAACATTCCCCTGATTATCCATCATCCCGAATTTGCTTTTCTTCTGCACAATAAATGATGAATCCCCGAGAAGTATCATTTTTTTGTATTCAGGTTCAACAATAATTGTATCGTCGCAACTTTTTAACCCGAAAAGCCCTTCTTCCGCATCTTTAAAAACTTTGACGCAAGCATTTTCAGAAACGGTAGCTGTCTGCGTTTCGGCAAAAACTATATTCTGACAAACCAGAATTAAACCTATAACCAGTAAAAACTTCTTCATAAATATATAATAACATAAAATTAATTTATGGTATAATTCTGATTGAGGATAATATGAAAAAAAGATATAAAGTTATAGGTGGTGTTATATGTGCTGCAGCGGTGATTGCCGCTTTAGGCGCTGTTACATATTTGAAAGTTCTTCCGGCTGTCGTTTCCAACCCGGGTGTTATAAATTTTGTTGAAAAAAAAGTTGCAAAGTTCACAAATCTGGATATTGAAATTAAAAATCCTGTTTTGAAAACCGCACTTTCGCCGGAACTTGCTTTTAAAACAGAGAAGATTAAACTTTCCAAAAATGACCTTGAAATCTTTGCAGTGGAAAATCTCGATACGGAAATTTCTTTTAAAGATATTTTCAAAAAAAGAATTATTTTAAACAAATTCGGACTTGATTACGTTTTTGCGGACGTAAACGAACTGATGTCGCTCGTCCCGCAGCAGAAAGAACAGAAACCTAAACAAGAAAGCGAGTGGGAAATCGACTTTTTTGATTCTGTTTTGTCATTAAAAAAGAGTTTAATCTTATACAAACTTGAACCTGATATCTACGTAAAACTCAACGCGGATAACCTCAAAATCGACAACACGCAAAAGATTACAAAATACTTAAAATTTGATATTGATACAAAAATAAAGAAGAAAGATAAAGTTCTCCATTTTGCAATCGCGGATAAAAATAAAGTCGTCATAAAAGATAAAACCCTGTGGGTTAACGACTGCGTACTTGATATAAATAAATCGCAGGTTCATATTAACGCGGACGCCTCAAGAAAAAACGGGCTTAATGTTAATCTTACGTCGAAAAAATTCAAAGTTCAGGACGTAATTGATATTGTAAATTCCAATATATTAATAAATAACGGAAGCGAAATGCTGGCGTTTTTCAAAGATATGAAAGGCGATTTTGATTTTGATATCAATTTAACCAAAAAAGATTTGAACGGAAAAATTAATCTGAATAATGGTTCCCTGAAAATTATTCCTGTAAGCGACCTGCCGATTAAGGTAAATAAAGGAACAGTCCTTTTAACATCGAAAGATATCATTTTAAAAGATATTGAAGGGTACTACGGGACACAGGCTACAAATAAAGCAACCCTTAACGGAACTATAAAAGATTACACAAAAACCTGCGATACCAATGTAACAATAAAAACCGTCGCAACAAATGATTTTGCAGAAAATTATTTATCAAAACTTGTCGGAATTCCGCTCACAATTGTCGGCAACGCAGGAACAGTTATTAATGTAAAATACCTTGATAATAAAATTGATATTATCTGGGCGTCAAAACTTGCAAAAGGCGAAGATATTCTTGTAGACGGCGCTTCCCTTACTCCGACCGGATGGGACAGAGCGGTTAAAGCCGATATGCATTTTGAAAATAATATTCTCGATATAAAAGATATAAATTACTATATCGCACAGGAAATCGTAAGAGGAAGCAAGGTTAAACCTGTTCTTACGTTAAACGGAATTGTAGACCTTTCAAAACCTGTACCATTTGTGCCAAAACTCGGATTTAATATTCCGAACCCGCTCCCGAGCGAATTTTTGAACGTCCTTGTTGGACAAAGATTATTCAGAGGCGGCAAATTCTCCGGCGAAATTTATATGGTCAATAACGGCACCTACCCGAAAATCAAAGGAAATATGAAGCTTAACGGAATAAGAATTCCGTCCCAGAGAATAGGGATTAAAAGCGGTGAACTTTTTACGGATAAAGATACAATCCACCTTGTTGCAAATGGCAGATATAAGAGGATGAATTTTGATTTCACCGGCGATATTGCAAACGGAATTAAATTCCCGATTGTAATTGAAAATGTAAACCTCGGACTTGATAAACTCGATATAGATAGAATTCTGCAATCATTCAACATGCAAAATACCGCAGCAATCGAAGAACAGCCGAAAGTTTCAGAAGCTGAACTTGAGGATGAAAACAGCGTAGCCGCTGACAATGCCGTTGTATTTGACGTGAATAATCTTATTATAAAAAGATGTATATTCAGACTCAAAGAAGGCAACTACAAAGACATCAATTTCGGTAACCTTGCGGCAAACCTGACGCTGGATAAAAATAATATTCTCCAGCTTCACTCGAACAGATTTGATATAGCGGACGGAATTTCCTCGGTCAAAGTATTCTGCGACCTGAAAAAACACAAATACAATATCAAACTTGGCGCAAAAGACATAAATTCCGATACAATGACCACAACTCTGTTAAATCTTCCGCGTGAGATTTCAGGTAAAGCAAGCGGAATAATTGATTTATACACAGACGACAGTCTTAAACTCAACGGCGCAATCAAGTTCGTCGTAAATAACGGACAAATCCAAAAAATCGGGCTTGTGGAATATGTGATGAAGTTTGCGGCACTATTCAGAAACCCGCTCGTTATGATTAGCCCGTCCACTATTTCCGATATGGTAACAATTCCTGACGGAACATTTGATAAAATCAACGGCGAACTCTATATTAGAAATAACGTCATAGAATGGATGAAAATAAAATCTTCCTCCCCTGAATTGAGCAGCTATATCGCAGGCCGTTACGATATAGAAAAGAGCGACGCTTCATTGAGAATTTATACAAAATTCAGCAACACCAAAAAAGGCTTTGCAGGAGCACTGAGAAGCTTTTCCCTCAACAGCCTCGCAAACAGAATACCTCTGAGCAGCCGCAACGACGCTCAATACTATGCGGCAGAACTTGAACAACTGCCACCGCTTGAAGTCGGCGAAGAGGACAGCCAGGTATTCCTGACTAAAGTCGACGGCGATGTCGTAAATAACAACTTCCTGTCATCATTAAAGAAACTGAAATAACTATGATTAGAATAAATCCTAATTTTAATAATAACAATCCTACCATCCAAACAGGCTCCTATAAGGGTACTGCGGATATGAATACTGTTTTTGCGGCAAAAGACACGCTTCCTGCAGTTACTGTCAATGCCAAAGGGCTTGTTGTAGAAAAAGAAAAAATTTCACCAAAAGGCAGCACAAACCCTGACCATTTAAAAAATGCCCCAAGTCCTAAAATTACAATAGCAGGCGAAGAAAAGAATGCTGCAATCGTTGTGGATACAGAGCATAACCTTCTCTATACTTACGATGATGAAGGGAAAGCACAGGTTGTATATTCTGTTGCAACAGGGAAAAAATACACTCCGACCAAAAAGGGGATAAAAATGATTACCAATGTAGAATCATACCCCTATAAAACAGCCTACGGAACAAAAAGGAAAAAAAATCCTAACGACTACGGGCCGAATGTTATAATAATTGAAAATATAGACCCTGAAACAGGGAAAATTGTAGGCCGCAACGGACAGTTTATCCACGGCAACAACAACGAAAAAAGTCTTGGAACCCACGCATCTTTAGGCTGCGTGAGAATGGATAACGAAGTGATTAAAAAGCTTTCAAAAGAAGTTGAAAAAAAGACTTATGTTTTGATAAAGTAAAAGGCTAAGAGCAATTTTCACATCTAACTTACCGGCGAAAATTTGCGTTAGGATACAGCCGGTTTAGAAAAAATATTTGCGTGCGAGTTTTATTTCGTCATTTTTACTCAAATCAGGATTTTTTAATTTTTCTTTTAATACGTAATCAAATATTTCCTGATACTTTGGAGATGGCGCGATACCTATTTCCTGCAAATCTTTTCCGTTCAGAGAAATTTTTATCAATCGTAATTTTTCAATATATTTCAGAGCGGCTTTTTCATCTTTTAAAATTGCATAGATTATAACTGTTTCCGGCATGACTTTTTCAAACGCTTTGTAGATTTCAAAATCAGTTTTAGGCTTCCCTACTGAATTATAGTCGTCGAGGATTTTTTGTTCGGTTTTAGTGAGCGGGAGCCGCGACAAATCCCCGAGAACACCTGCATAGATAAGCCAGATATTGCTTATATTCCATTCCTGAACTTTGTTATCCTGAACTTGTTTCAGGATCTTATTAATCAATTTTTCAATATTAACGCGCGGGAGTGAAACCTTTTTTTCTGTCACAAGTTTATAAATCCCGTCTTTTATAAATGTTTCAAAAGCGGCCTGCGAATTGAGATTAAAGGTTTCGATTAATTCTTTTTTTATGCGTTTATAACACATATCGTAATTGATATTTTTCAGGTAATCTTCCTGAAGCTTTCTGGTATGTTTATCGAGCTTAAAACCGAAGCGTACTGAGAACTTCAGCGCGCGGATAATTCTTGTCGGGTCATCAATAAAACTTTCGTCATGGAGAACTCTTATTATTTTATTTTTTAAATCCTCAAGCCCGCCTGTGAAGTCGACTATTTCACCTGTTGCAACGGACTTGTAGAGAGAATTAATGGTAAAATCGCGGCGTTTAACATCATCTTTCAGTGGACAGCCGATTTTTGTGACAGTCGGAAGATGACCTTTGCGTTCGTAAATTTCTTCACGGGTGGAGGCGATATCAATTTCATGCCCGCCGATTCTAACCCGTACAGTTCCAAAAGGCTCGTTTATTTGAAGAATTTCAATCGGATTTTCCCTTGCCCCTTGCTGGATACAAAGGGAGCCGCTGAGCTGTGCGAAGGACGGGTGAGGGGTTATATTTTCCGCAAATTCAATGGCATTCCCCTCATAAACAAAATCTGTATCCAGACTTTCAACCCCGAGCAATTCATCGCGGACTACCCCTCCAACGTAATATAACTTATTATCATTTATATTGATGATGTCCATATTCCCTATTTTAGCGTAAAATAGAAGAAAAAGGAAGAACCCTCACAAATGGAATAAACAAGCAATCAAGAGGGGAGTATAAAGGAAAATACAATGTTACAGGAAGCATCTAAAGCAATTAATTCTGCGTTTAATAACACTTTTATAAAAAAATTGAGCCAGTACCTTCACGACTGTGTGAGAGAAGAAGTCAAAAGCTCTACTTTCAGAAACCTTAAAGGGGATAAAGATAACAAATGGATTTTCCTGAAAGGTGAAGAAGAACTTTTCACAAAGTGGGATGAATACCTGCGGCTTGACGGAAGCGACAGCAAGCTGACTGAACTTATGATTCAATCCGACCGCGACCAGAAAGACAAATACCTTATTTACGGATACCTATTTCTTGTCGGCAAAAGTTCCAAAACAAAAAAACAAAACGAATTCCTGACCCCGCTTTTATATATGGGCTGCCATCTTGAACGTAACGGCGTGAATATCAATTGTATTCCGCAGGAAGAAGTTTTGTCATTAAATACGGGCGCCCTCACGGCACTTATGAAAAAAAGCGACGACGATGATGAGGTTGAATCGCTTCTGGAAGGTCTGCTGGAAGTTGTTCCAACCCTTCCGATTACAGATGAAAAAATGAATATCTTCCTAACAACCCTGAAATCAATCATTCCTGATATTGATATCTCACTTGACCATAAAAATGATGTTGAAGAAGATAATGTAAAAGATTTTTATAACGAAAAAATTGACGCATCTAATATTGATGAAGTTATTGAAGAAGAAGAAACAAAACAAAAACAGGTTACGAAACTCGAAAAACTTTCACTCACCCGCCAGTGTGCGATAATTCTTACAAAACGCCCGACCGTGACGGCAGGAGTTTTGCACGAATTAACTCAAATTGCGGAAAAACCGAGCGGCATTTATAGAGAAACCGCACTCAATATTGTAAATGAAGAATTCGCGCTCTCAAAAGAAAAAAGCGTCCCGATTAAAGAGATGAAAGAAATCAAAGAGTTCTATCCCGTAACCCCTTTATCTCTTAGCGATTCGCAGGAAAAAGTTATTAAAAATATTGAAAATAACAAATTTATTGCAGTACAGGGACCTCCGGGAACCGGTAAATCCCAGACAATCGTAAACCTTGTCGCACACTTAATCGCAAACGGTAAAACAGTTCTTGTAGCTTCCCGTATGGATAAAGCGGTCGATGTCGTCGCTGATCGTCTGAACGACCTTGGCGCCCCTTTCCTTGCACTCCGTGCCGGCAGATTAAATTATCAAAAACAACTAAGCTATCAGCTTCAGGATCTTCTCTCCGGCAAAGTCGATATTGACAGCGAATATGAGGACAGCCTCTTTACAGATGTCGACGATATGAAAAGTCATATCAATATCCTCAAAGAAAACGAAAACAAATGCGAAAAAATTATTAAACTTGAAAACGACTGGCGCAATTTATCCGCGGAAACTCAAATACATGAAAATTCCATCGGCGATATGCAGTTTATCAAAACCTCCCTCAAAAAGCCGGAACTTGATACAATTTCCGCACTTATAAAAACGCTTGAACACAATATGGAAAAAACAGGGTTTCTGGCAAATATCGCAAACTACGGCGCCATCAATACTCTGAAAAAACTTCTTAAACTAAAATCATTTGATGTAACTTTTGAAAACCTTACGCGCCTAAAGCAGGAACTTGAAGTCGCAGGAATGATTTATAACCTGCGCAAAATTGAAGCGGAAATTCAAAAAACAGGCAACCTCCACGTCCTATGCGAACAAATTAAACAGTTAAAGAAAAAGCAAAAACCGCTTGCAATTAACATTCTGAAAAACCGCCGGCGTGAAGCGCTGAAAGGAATATTACGCGACCAGATTAAATGCCAGCGATTAAAAGTCCACGCGCTTTCACTCGTTTCCACACGCCGCCGTCAGCAAAGCCATATTATGGAAACCGAAGACTTTAAACCAATCCTCGAAGCCTTCCCTTGCTGGTGCGTAACAACCTTTGCAATCTCAGGCTCGCTTCCGCTAAAACCGGGATTATTTGATGTTGCAATTATTGATGAAGCATCACAATGCGACATAGCAAGCTGTTTCCCGATACTTTACCGTGCGAAAAAAGCCGTTATCGTCGGCGACGATAAGCAGCTGCCGCACCTCTCGTTCCTTGAAAAAGCCAAAGAACAATCTTTCCTTTCCCAATACGGAATTCCTGAAAAATATCAACTAATGTGGCGTTTCAGAACAAATTCCATGTTCGATTTAGCAGATTACTACTCAATGAATTCCGTAATGCTTGACGAACATTTCAGAAGCCTCCCGCCTGTTATTGAATTTTCAAACCGTGAATTTTACGGCGGCAGAATGCGTGTTATGAAAAAAGATATAAGCGATGACCCCGTACTTGAAACCGTTTACGTTCCGGACGGGAAAGTGGATTTCGACGCCACACGAAACCTCCCCGAAATTGAAGCACTTGTAAAACGATTGTACGATATAATAGTCGAAGACGAACGTAAAAACCCTGATAAACCTGTTTCTATCGGGATAATCTCTCCTTTCAGGGCGCAGGTTGAACAATTAAAAATATCGGTTTCAAAAGTTCTCTCTGATCACATGATTCAGAAACATCAGGTAGAAATCGGTACCGCACATACATTCCAGGGTGATGAACGCGATATAATCCTTATGTCATGGGCGTTTGCAAATAACAGCTTCCCGCAAAGCTTAACATTCTTGCAAAAACCAAACCTCTTTAACGTTGCGATTACCCGTGCAAGATACAAGGTTATAAACTTTGTCTCAAGAGATCCGAAAACTTTGCAGGAGGGGCTTTTTAGAGATTACATGTCCTACATAGAAGAATATACCAATAAACGCGAAGCCCTGAAAAATTGCAAGATTGACGAAAATATTTATAAAAACAATCTTGAACGGGAAATCGCGGAACAAATCCGCACCCTCGGTCACACCGTAAAAGCAGGGGTGGAAATTGCAGGCTTAAGCGCAGATTTACTGGTTGATGATAAACTTGTCATAGAAGTTGACGGAGTTGAAGACAGTATAAAATCTGCGGTTTCCAATATGAAAAAGCAATCCATAATCGAACGCTGCGGCTTCCCCGTACGCCGCGTGACATACCGTGAATGGCAGTATTCTCAAAACGCCTGCCTCGACCGTCTGCTTGTGTAATTTTCCGGCAGTGCGGGCTTGAAATTTCGAAAAAACCGGTTATAATGTAAGAACAGAACATTGAAAATATAGTTTTTTCACCATAGTAATTGAATGAACCTTAAATTATTGAGTTAAGCCCCTGTTGAATAGAAAAGGGGTATAAATAAAATGGAGTAGTTGTATTTATTTTCGAAACGATAGCGTGAGCATGTGCGGAAGCGTGTTTCGAAAATAAATACAACTGTTCCATTTTCGACTAAGCTAAATATCAGTAATTTAAGATTTCAAAAATGTGTGAAAAACAGATTGAATAATATAAGGGGACGTTTTGGATTAGACAGGATGTTTGGTTGAAACAGGCTGCGAGTCCGTGCGCTGTTCACGGTTATCAACGAGCAAACCAAATTAAATGCTAACAATGTTGTAAAAGCAGACTTCTCTAGAGCATATGCTTTAGCAGCGTAGTCGCTATTTAGCTACTTGTATTTCCCAGCTTGCCGGAGATATGAGTCCACGATGCAAGCGGCAGTACGTCGATGACGGTAGGCGTATCAAGATAACCGTTAAAGGTTAGTGTTTCCGGAAAAAACACTTTGGATTATTTAAAAGGTTTTGATATTCCCTGAATAATCCGAGAGAATTAATATCTACACCCGTAGATGCTTGTTTAGATCCATTTTGGACGCGGGTTCGACTCCCGCCGTCTCCAGTACATAATAAAAAAGCCCTAATAAAGGGCTTTTTTATTATGTGTGGCAGTTGGATGAAGAGAATCCGTACAAGGCAGACCCTTGTCATCGGGTACGAACAGGAGCAAGCTGAGAGCGAAGGCTTGGCGACAAAATGGCAGCGCCATTGCCGGCGTCAACCGAAGACCCATTAAACGCGAGCGACCAAGACACTCCCGCCGTCTCAAAAAATTAAAATACATTATAAGTTGAACTTTATTTAAACAAAAAATGGACACAGAATGGACAAGGATTCCAATAATTTTCAAAATAAAATAGCTGGGGAGAGATTCGAACTCTCGACCTCACGGACTCTGCCGAGCAAAAGGTGACTAAATGTCACGTTTTGCGAGAGGGAGCTGTGCGCTCTCTATAAAAATCACTTCTGACCCAAAATTAAATTTCAAATAATCATTTTATTCGAAGAAATAATCTAATTCAAAAGGTA
>CALUTK010000044.1 GCA_944323675.1 Candidatus Gastranaerophilales bacterium
GTTATTGTCGGCTCTATTTTATTCAGTTCTTCTATCTCTTCTGCGACTTTTGCTTCCCACTCCGCATGCGCTTTCTCATATGCTGGTACATCCGGTACTGTCTTTGGTACCATTTCCTGAAGTTTCATGTCCTCCTGGAATGAAGCATATAACGCAAGTAACTCTTCTCTTGTCGTGCCGAGGGTATTTTGGCCATAGCCAGGGCTACATCTTGTATCTACATCGCGTAAAACATAAAACATATCCGCAATTTTATCTTTTAATAATTTTTTCTGTAACTGTCCGTTCGCATCATAATAGTAGTCACTTAAAAGTTTTTCTTTCAAAGAAGCATCCGGTTTTAGATCAGCACCCATTGTCCCCGATGCATAGTATGTTGTATCAGGATTACTTATGTCTACGATTGCTTCTGATACTGGTATCAAATCAGGTGTACAACTAATACCTGCACCTGAAATATAATTATAACCTATGTCAATTGTAATACCTGTTGTTGTCTGAACTTGTCCAGGATAATTTGCCTGATTATACGGGTCTTCCGGAGTATTCCATAATTGATCTAAAAGGTGAGTCAATACGTGAAGGTAACAGCCCCAATCTCCGCCTTGTGCTGCTGATCCGCAAGATCCCTGTCCTTTGACGAACTTCTGATACAATTCGTCGTTCATTTCTTCTACGTATTCTATCATATTGTAATCTTTTTGCTGTGGTTCTTTTGCTATCAAGCCGCCGACGGTGCCTTCGCCACCGCCGACCCAGTTCCGCCAGTCGGAGCCGTAGATTAATGTTGCCTGATCTATGTATTCAGGGTTCTCTTTTTCTTCATCCTCTACGGTTGCTACTCCGTATTTCTCCAGAAATTCGCCCATTGTCGCGCTTTCCAGATAATTCGTCGCATCAGTTTCCGATACCATTATCTGGCCGTCGGTGTTTATTATTCCGTACTGATTCTTTAATATCCCGTACTGCGTCAGGCTTGTTCCTGTCAATTTCTGCAGTGTCTTATTGCCCTCTGAATCATATGTCGCAAACATTAATTCGCTCTCATTCAACGCATCCAAGTACGCAGCACTTGCTTCGCTCGTCTTGTTCGCAAGCGCCATTTTTGCCGTCGTGATTGTCTGTGACCTCAATTCATTATCTGACAACCGCGCCGTTATGCTTAATAATCTTGCCTGTGATGCGCTTAAGCCCATACTTTTATGAATCCCTTTCCGTAAACATTCTTAGTCTACACCATGGATTACGGATATTTTTAGAAAAACTTTAAATATACGCACTCTGAAGTGACATATATTTTAACAATTTGCAAAAGATAAAATAGTTGCTACGATTATATTATGATACGTATTTTATTTATTTCAGACAGAGATAAAGAAAAAGAAAAATTCCAAAAACTTCTTGATTTCAACAAGTATTTTTGTGAATGTGTTTCTGATGTGCAATTTATTACGGATCTAATAAAGGTGGAACCTCCGGACATTATCATCTATGATACAGAAACCGGCATTGATTTTAAAGCACTAAGCAAAACCATAAAACCCTTATGCGAAAAAGCAGTTGTATTGCTTTTAATATCTGATAAATTCGACGACAGGGAACTTATAAAATACGCCAACGGCTTCATTTCTGAAACTGCAAACGATGAAGTTATTCTCGGGACAATTAGCATGAATCTCAGGATGAAAAATTCGCTGGAAAAATTATCAGATACCAATAAAGACTTACAAGATAGTTTATACAGGCAGAACGCGCTTTATTCAACAAGTTCCCAGTTTGCCGGAACACTTGATAAGAAAAAACTTATAAATTTTATGATTGAAGGGATTGATAGAGCACTGAGTTTTTCTCTAACCTGTACACTCTCTTTCTGCGAAAATGAACCGGTTTTGCTGATTAATTCTTTGCATGAATTATCCGACGAAATTATAAGCGCATTAAAACTCCGGACAATTTTGCAATATAAATCTTTGTTTGAAAGCGAAAAAATTCCGTATGAAACAGATATAAACAAATTAAAAGTCATAAAACACATAAAAGACAGCGCAAGCAGGTTTACATTCGATATATTTCACTATGACAACATGTTTGCGCCCATAAGACTCGGCGAAAATTTTTACGGCTGCGTGGAAATTTTTAAAGATTCACCATTTTCATCAGATGATGCAAGATGCTTTCAAACAATTGCGCAGCAGGTAGCGCTTCCTTTGAAAAGTGCCTCTTTGTATCAGGAAATTAAAGAAACAAACCTCAAACTGGAAAAATTGGAACGCTTAAAATCGGAATTTATATCAATAGTTTCTCACGAATTAAGAACACCTCTGACATCAATCAAAAATGCACTTGATATACTTATGACAGGCAAATGCGGCGATATAAACGATTCCGGCACAAAATTTCTTGATATGGCAAAGCGTAATGTACAAAGGCTTTCAGGAATTATCAACGATCTTCTTGATTTATCAAAAATTGAAGCAGGGAAAATGGATTTTCATTTTAAAAACATAAATATTCATCAGGTTATTGATTATGTAAAATCAACGCTCTCAATTCTTGCAAAAGAAAAGGGGCTTACGCTGAATATTAATGAAACAGAGAACCTTCCTGAGATTTATGCGGATTCACAAAGGCTTGAGCAGGTTCTCACAAACCTTGTATCAAATGCAATAAAATTTACACCCGAAGGTAAAAGAATTACAATTTCGTCACGACTGCAGAACGCTTCCGATATAGAAGTTCACCCGTTTTTTCAGGATGAAATTAATAAACTAAAAGGTGAGTACATTGTCGTTTCAGTAAAAGATGAAGGTATAGGAATTGCTGAAAAAGACCTTCTGCACGCGTTTGATAAGTTTGCTCAGATTGAAAATTCCCTCTCGCGTAAAGCAGGCGGCTCCGGACTCGGGCTGCCAATTGCCAAACAGCTTCTTGAAGCTCATAATGGTGCAATCTGGTGCTCCAGCGAACTTGAAAACGGCTCTGATTTCTGTTTTGCAATACCTGTCGCACCGGTTAAAACAACAGTCCAGACACCAGCCTTGCTTTAATAAAATTTAACAAAGTAGATGATAGTTCTTAATATGATATAATATCTTATATAAACAGATGATTAGGGGAAATTATGAAAAAGATTCTCATTGTAGATGACGAACAGGATATTGTCGAAAGTTTAAAATTCGTTCTTGAAGCCTCAGATTATACCTGCTATTGCGCCTACAACGGCGAAGACGGACTGCGGCTTGCTAAAGAAATTCTGCCGGATTTAATTATCCTTGATGTTATGATGCCGAAAATCAACGGCTACAAAATCAGCCGGCTTTTAAAGTATGATAACAAATATAAAAACATTCCTATTTTAATGATTACAGCACGTTCACAGGAAGAGGACAAACTCATCGGGGAAGAAACAGGCGTCAACGAATATATTACAAAACCGTTTGAACTTGATTATGTCGTTGAAAAAGTTAATCAGTATTTGAAAGAGTCGTAAAATATGGAAACAGTCACCAATAAAACCCTCGAAAAGCTTAAATATGACCTTGTTAGAGCAGGACTTGTGCCTTATGAGACAATTGAACAGGCAGAAGAAATCGCTAATGCCCAGAATATAAATATCGGGCAGGCGCTTATTAATTCCGGGGTTCTGACTGAAGATACCCTGATTAAGTTTCTGGAAACAAAACTCCACCTGCCGTCTGTTAATCTGGAAGATTACACTCTCGACAAAAACTGTCTTAAATATATCAACTTTTCAGACGCAAGAAAATTCAGAATTATTCCGCTGTTTAAAATAGAAGATACGTTAACTGTTGCAATGGCAGACCCGCTGGATCTTTTTGCCATAGATAAAATAGTTGAATCCGCAGCCTGCTCAATTGAACCCGTTATATCTTCGGAATCAAGTATTCTCAAAAAAATCGACGAATACTATAAAACAGATATTACAGTTGGTGAAATCTTTACGGACAGCGAATATATAGATTTTGACTGGCGCGATGAACTTCATAACGAGGATTTGAGCGATAATCACATGCAAAAAATTATCCGAGCCATCCTGAAACAGGCAATTTTGGAACAGGTTCATGAAGTAACCTTCCAGAGAGAAAATGAAGGGCTCGGTGTGAATTTCAAAAAAAACGGAGAAATTTCTAACAAAGGAACTATACCGAATGTCCTGACTTCATCCTTTATTGCAAAGTTAAAAACTCTCGCTGAACTTGACCCTTCTGTCTCAGAAGTTCCGCAACTCGGGAAACTCTGCTTTAAAGTTGACGATATTGCAGTTATCGCAAGCGTTTCTACGTTCCCGACAATTATGGGAGAAAGAATTTTCCTGAAAATATACAAACCGCCTAAAAAATTGACTGAAATTATAAAATCTGAAAAAAGCCTGAAAACAATTAATAATGCGCTTAATGCCTCCGGTATAATTCTGGTCTGCGGCTCTCCTTTAAGCGGGAAAACACATATTATCTATTCGCTTTTGACTGAAATCGCCTCAAAAGATAAAAACAAAAACATCATGACCCTTGAAAGTATTGCAAAATATAACCTCAAAGGGGTTAACCAGTGTGAATTAAATGAAAATATAAGTTTCAATATGGATAAAGCCTCACGGTTTATTGAATTTCAATCCCCTGATATTATTTATCTTGAAGGAGTTAAGACAAAAGAAATTTTCGATTACTTTGCAAGCCTTGTCTATGATAATAAGACAATTATTATGGAATTTCTGGCAAATAATATGGAAGAACTCCGCAACAAAATGGCATTTTCAGATTTTGAAACCCTGAAATCACTTCTGAACTGTATGATATTTATCCATTCAAAAGACAGTATAGAAGTATTTGACAAAGAAAAAATCCAGAAGTATCTGGCATAAAGTAATACCTTTTTAATTCAGTAACGGATTAATGTTCTGCAATATAATACTGAAATCTAAAAAATATAAAAAGAGCAGAGAATAAATCTCCGCTCTTTTTATTTAAAAACTTAAAATTCAGTATGACAAAACGGTTATGCTAAAACTAGTTCTTTTTCTTCGCTAATTATTTTGTCACCTAATATAGTATTTTTAATCTCAGCCAAATCCTGCTGCATCAATCTTCTCGGAGAACCTTCTTCCATAGAGCGGTTTCTGAGTAAGTATGACGGATGGAAAATGGTAATTGCTTTATATTCAACTCTATCAACAGTAACAGTCATCCATTTGCCGCGGACTTTTGAGATTGTCTGTTTTTTATCAAGTTCTACAAAGGATTTTAAAGCTGTTGCCCCGCAAAGAACAATTGCATCCGGTTTAATAATATCAATTTGAGCATCTAAAAATTTGCGGCATGCTGATTTTTCTTCCTCTGTCGGAACTCTGTTTTCCGGAGGTCTGCATTTTACGGTATTAATCATATAGATATCATCTTCTCTTGAAATACCTGCTTCGGACAGGAATTCATTCATTAATTGACCTGCGCGGCCGACAAACGGGATTCCCATTTCATCTTCAACTTCTCCCGGAGCTTCTCCGATAAATACAATTTTTGCTGTAGACGGATTGCCGTCTGAAAATACAACATTATTTCTGGTTTTTGCAAGCGGACAAGCCTTGCAGCTTTCACACTTCTGTCTTACAATCTCCAGGCACTGACTCTTCATTTTTTCTCTCCTCTTTTTCCTTATTGTTTTTAAATAAGCCAACATTATATTTTTTACAATAGCGCTTCAATTCCTTCATAACAACATCCGAAAGTATGAAAACCGCTATCAAATTCGGAACCGCCAAAAACAGAGTAAACGCATCTGAAAGATTTATTATACTTTTAAAGTTCATGGCTGAGCCGATAACTATGAATATACAATATATAACCTGAAAAGTCCTCGTTGTCAATTTTGTATCGCCAAAAAGGAAGTTCCAGCCTTTAATTCCGTAATATGAACCGCAAAGCATTGTAGACAGGACAAAACAGCTTGCCATAAATGTTAACAATATAGGGAAGAACGGGCAAACAGTGCCGAATGCTTTTGAGGTTAATTCAATCCCAGCAAGCCCTGTATTTTGCAGGTAAACGCCGCTCACAACAATAACAAAAGCCGTTGCAGAACCTACAATTACCGTATCGACAAACGGCTGGAGCATGGCAATAAACGCCTGCGCAACAGGTTTACTTGTTTTTACTGCAGAAAATGCAATAGGAGCTGTTCCAAGACCCGCTTCATTTGCGAACATTGCACGGCGGAATCCCCAGAGCATGCAGGCAAACATACCGCCTTCCATAGCGCGGGGCTTAAAGGCTTCTGTTATAATTATATGTATAGTGTGCGGAAGGTGGTGAATATTCATCAAACAAACAACAAAAGCTGACGCCACATATAATGTACACATCACTGGCGTAACTTTTGAGGTAAATTTTCCGATAGCTTTTATCCCGCCGATTATCGTAAAATATGTAATCACAGCAACAATTAATCCTAAAAGCCAGCTTTGATTTGCAAAGAAACTTTTATCTCCGCCTGTCACTTCCGTAATCTGGGTTGTCATAGCATTTATCTGAAATAAATTCCAGCCGCCTATCATTGCAAAAATACAGCACACTGCATAAATTTTTGCAAGATAAGGAGAAAATTTGCCAAAGATTTTATGATTTTTTAAACCCGCCTCAATGTAATACATAGGGCCGCCTGCAACAGTTCCGTCTTTATTTATCTTACGGAATTTCAGTCCTAGGAGCACTTCTGCAAATTTTAGCGCCATAGAAAAGAATCCCGCAATAATCATCCAGAAAATTACACCAGGGCCTCCGACAGATACAGCGGCAGCAGAGCCTGCAACATTACCGATACCGGCAGATGCTGAGATTGTTGCTGTCAGCGCCTGAAAAGATGAAACTTCTCCTTTTTTCTTTTTTACAATAATATCTTTATGCTCATAGTTTTTGGTAATAAGTTTAAGCGCGTGCTTGAATCCCCATACGCCAATGAACCTTGTACGTATTGTAAAATAGATTGCAGCAGTCATTAAAAGTGCAACAAGAAATTCCACTCTGACTCCACAGATGGTCACGTGGCTGAATATTATCCCTGAAATTTTATCGGCTATCGGTGATAAAAAGCTATCTATTGCACTATCTAAATTCATCATAAATATTTTAACATAAACAAATCTATTTTAAAAAGCTAACTGAAATTTATCAGCAGATATACATGCAATCACCGTAGCTGAAAAATCTGTAGCGTTCTTTTATTGCTTCTTTATAGGCTTCAAAGATAAAATCTTTCCCGGCTAATGCGCTTACTAACATTAAAAGAGTAGATTTCGGCAGGTGAAAATTCGTTATAAGGTTATCTATAACCTTAAATTCATACGGCGGGTAAATGAAAAGTTCTGAATGGTCGTGACAAGCTCTTATTTCACCATATTTTTGATAAGCGGTTTCAAGGGTTCTGACTGTGGTTGTCCCGACTGCAATAATTTTTTTCCCTTCTTTTTTAGCATTATTAATCGCATCTGCCGCTTCTTGTGTAATTTCAAAAGTTTCAGAGTGCATTTTATGTTCTAAAACATTTTCGCATTTGACAGGACGAAAAGTTCCCAGCCCGACATTTAGAGTAACATAAGTAATTCCGACACCCTTATCTTTTAACTTTTGCAGGATTTCTTCAGTAAAATGAAGTCCTGCAGTGGGTGCGGCAACCGAACCTTCATCTTTTGCATAAACTGTCTGATATCTTTCAAAATCGAGCTTTTTAATATCTTCAGTCTGCATTTTTCTTTCAATATAAGGCGGGAGCGGAATGTTTCCGTTTCTGTGGAGAACATCCAGAAGATTTCCGTCATAAATAAGTTTTACCAGCCACTCGCCGTCATCCTCCAGCCTTTTGATAACTTCAACCGATAATTCATCGCTGACTTTGACGATTGTACCGGATTTAACGCGTTTGGAGGGTTTTATTAATACCTGCCAGCACCCCTCACCCGATGCACTAAATTCACTTTGTTCATTAAGTGCATCTTCCCTCTCCCGCAAGGGGCGAGGATTGATATCTGATTGCTTCAACAGGAAAATTTCAATCTTTGCACCGGTTTCTTTGGTCCCGTAAAGACGCGCCGGCATAACCTTGGTATTATTCAATACAAGAAGGGAATCTTTATCTATCAAATCAACAATATCATAGAAATGTTTATGAGAAATTGAATGCTTGCCCCTGTCGAGTACAAGCATTCTTGAATTTTCCCTTTTATCAGCCGGAAGCTGCGCTATAAGTTCCTCCGGCAGTTCATAATCAAATTCCGATAATAACATTTCTACTTTTTGCCCTTATCGTCAACAATTTCAGCTTCAATAACCTTAGAGCCGTCCGAGGCCGCAACTTTTTTCGCTGCCATTTCATTATCAAGCTGTTTATTGATAACAACTGTCTGTATAACCTGAACAATATTGCTTACAATCAGGTAGATAAACACCCCTGCCGGAATAGGAATGATAACAAACGTACCAATAATCATAACAGGCATGAAGGTTCCCATTGATTTCTGGATAGCTTCCTGCGTCGGATCGAGTTCTGTTTTGGTTTTGTTTGTCGCCATTATAAGCTTCTGAGAAAGCCACATAGTAATACCAAAAAGAACAATCAGAGCCAGTACATCCCAGTGGAATTCTTTTTTGATTTCAACCGTCGGAACTGACGCTATTAATAAATCCCCCTGACGTTTAAAGGTAATATTTTCCATCTCTTTCGTATTTACATCTGTTATGGTTATTTCAGCTTTTTCAATTTTATCAAGCTGGCTGAATTTCAAATCAAGATGATCAAGACTCATTTTGAAGTCTATATTTTCACCAGGTTTAATGTCGCCTTGAACTTCAAGTGCATTTTTCGGTTTGGTAATTTTTACGCTGTTAAGAACTTCTTCAGGAAGATAAACTTTTGCAACTTTACCCGGAATAAATGTATCATACTTTGAAGTTCCCATTTTGCCGTCATTTGAGATACCAGCGCTCGCGCGGAGAGTCGTATCCAATCTATCTATAAATAAAAACTTTGAATTTCCCGCAGCCTGAATAAATGCTGGATTCATCAACGCTGAATACAAAAGGATGAATATAGGCATTTGAATTAACAAAGGCAGACATCCGCCCATAGGATTAAAATTATGTTCTTTATAGAACTCCATCATTTTCTGCTGCATAACCTGCGGATTTGACTTATATCTATCCTGAATTGCCTTCAATTTTGGCTGGAGGTTCTGCATCATCTTCATAGAACGCTGCTGAGATGCGTTCAACGGCCACAATGCCGCCCTTACTATAAGAGTTAATACAACAATCGCGAGTCCGTAGCTCCCTACAAATGAAGCTAATATCTTTAACAATTCAATGGTTAAACCTACAAAATCCACTTTTCCCTAATCCTCTCTTAACAAGTGTAAAATCTTTTCCATAAAAGCTTAATATAAAAATGAAGTCAAGTCAAATTATTGGAAGATACCAGACAGAGCAAGAATTTCTTAACTTCGAATGAATTTATATTATTTTTCATATTTTCAAATTTAACACCAGTCGAAAATCAGTCGAAAAATAGAGCTTAAACATAAAAAAGGCTTTAGAAAATCTCTAAAGCCTTTTTTTATAAATGGTCGGGATGACACGATTTGAACGTGCGACCCCCTCGTCCCAAGCGAGGTGCGCTACCAAGCTGCGCCACATCCCGACGGTATTTAGTTTTCAAATGTTTCACATTTGAAAGGTGCGCTACCAACCTCTCGTGAAACAATTCACAGGATTGTTTCACTCGGCAGAGTGCCACATCCCGACGGTTATTTAGTTTTCAAATGTTACACTGTGGAAATATGAATACCACTATCGCGAAGCAATTCAGCGGATTATTTTACTTGGCAGAGTGCCACATCCCGACGCTTCCGCGTGCTTCCTTAGATTAACCCAAACATTTTTTTACGTCAAGAGTTTTTTGTATTTTTTTTGAATTAAAATTTATCATTATACCCCTCACCCCTTCCCCTCTCCCGCAAGGGGAGAGGGAATGAAGATTGACCCTATGTAAAGGAGGCTGCATTTTTTGTCATTGCGAGCGATAGCGAAGCAATCCAGCCTTTTGGTTTCTGTCGGTGGGCATACCTGCCCAACCGACAGTCACAGTAACGGCATTGCGATTCCGGGTCGGAGCCCGGAATGACGTCAGGGTGAGATTTTCAATACAGTAAAAAAAATTTCAACCTTTCAACCCTTCGTCCTTTCTACTAAAATTCTCCCACTTCATTTTTTAGAATTTTATTTATTATAATTTTATGCTATAATTAACTTATGAATCATATACTTGAACAAAAAGTTTTTTATTCTGATACTGATGCCTACGGTGTTGTATGGCACGGGTCTTATTTAAGATGGCTTGAAATGGGTCGCGTCGAATGGTGCGAAATGACAGGGCATAACCTTCTTGAGCTTGAAGCCTTGAATATTGTGCTTCCTGTTGTTAACCTGAATGTCAGATATAAGGCATCTGCAAGACTTAACGATGAATTGATTATTGAAACGTCAATTTCAAAATTCAACGGTTTAAGCGTAACTTTTGCTCAGAAAATAACCTCAAAAGAAACCGGTAAAACATTTATTGAGGCAGAAGTTGAAGTTGTTGCTATCCATGCGGATTCCGGTAAGCTATATCGAAGAATGCCTGAAGTGCTTGCTAATGTTTTTGAAGGAGCGCTCAAATGTCCGGTACTCGTTTAAATAAGTATATTGCATCTTCCGGACTTTGCTCACGCAGAAAAGCTGATGAACTCATTGAGGCCGGTCGAGTTCTTGTTAACGGTAAAAAAATAACGGAACTCGGGTTCCTTGTTCAGGACAAAGACAAAGTTTTTGTGGATAAAAAACTTATCCACCCCGTAAAACACGAGTATTACAGGTTTTATAAACCCGCAGGGTACATTACAACAGCTGACGATGAAAAAGGCAGAAAGACTATTTATGACATCCTGCCAGAAAATTTACAGCACTTAAAGCCTGTCGGAAGGTTGGATAAAGATTCCACTGGACTTTTAATTCTTACCAATGACGGCGATTTAATAAACGAATTGACCCACCCGTCAATCAAAGTGCCGAAAATTTATCTCGTAACGATTAACGGACAGATTCACAGGCATGAACTTGAACAGCTTGCAAACGGAGTTGAAATTGAAAAAGGCAAAATTGCATACGCGGATATTTCGGTTCTTGATATGAACAGTGAAAAAACAACGATGCAGATTACTCTTTATCAGGGTTTAAACAGGCAAATAAGGAAGATGTTTGAGTTTGTCGGGTATGAAGTTAAATCATTAAAGAGAATCCAGCATGCAACTCTGACACTGCAAGGTTTAAAACGCGGTGAATTTAAGCCAATTAAGCCTCAGCAAATAAAAGAACTCAAAAATTTTCTAAACAGGATTTCTAAAAATGCTTAGAATCGCATTGACAGGTAATATTGCATCGGGAAAATCCACAGTGCAAAAGATTCTTGAAGAACATGGCTATAAAGTGCTTGATACGGATAAGACAGCGCACCTGCTTCTTGATAATAGTATTGACACCGTTAAAGAAGCATTTCCGGCCTGCATAAAAAACGGTAAAATTTCCCGCACTAAATTGGGAGAAATTGTATTTTCAGATAAGAATGCTAAAGAAAAATTGGAAAGTATAATTCATCCTGAAATAAGAAAGAGAATAGAGGTATTTTTTGCGGAAAATTCAGGGGAAAAAGCTGTATTTGTAGGAATACCGCTTTTATTTGAAGCGAATATGACCGATTTGTTTGATAAAATCCTTCTTATTTATACAGATGATGTAATACGAGAAAAGCGTTTAATATTGAGAAACAAGTATTCACTTCACCATGCCCGTTTGAGAATGAATGCCCAGATGCCACAGGACGAAAAGAAACTTCTGTCCGATTATGTAATTTTAAATAACGGAACAGTCTCTGATTTGGAGACTGCAGTCAGCGAATTTTTATCAGAAATTAAACCGGAATGAAAACCCTGGCACCATTTTTAATATGGTTTGTAACACCGTCGCTAACAGCTTGTCCGTTTCCAAGCGTTACTTCAACGTGTCCTGCATTGCTGCTGTAGCCGGAAACCCCTCTGTCATAGACAAGAATGCAGCCAGCCGGTAATGAAGAGAGATTCAGATTATCCGTTGAAATTTCTTTAAAGTTAGGGTTACGTGAAAGAATTGAGGCATATTCATAACCGTCGCCTCTTTCACCTGTCCCGAGACCGGTTCTGTCCAGCGCGCGTCTTACATATTTTGCGCAATAACCGGTAAATCCTACAGCATTATTTGCAACATCTCTGGCCAATGACCCGCCTTTTTCTTTATCATATCCTGCATTTTCTAATTGCGGAAGATTAGTATTTGTGCTGATAGAAGATGTATTTGCTCTTGAACTTGCACTTGAAGACGGTATCCGGGTTCTGCTGTATGACGAAAGTCCGTTAAAGAAATTCTGTGTCATATTTGTAGCAGCATTAACCGTTCCTAACAATGTAAATACATCAAGAATCTTATTCATAGCCCCGAAATTATATATCCCGAATGTCGGGCATGGGGTGCAAAAGCTTCCTAACATAGGCATAGAAAAACCGTATGGAGGGTAAATGAAAGACGGAGCCGGCGGAACATAAGGAACACAGCCGCCAAACCCGAAACCGAATAAAGATCCGCTGTAAAAATTATTTCCAAACGGACAAGGTGCATTAATCGGTTTCCTGTTGAAATAGTTATTTTGAATATATGTTGTATGTCCGACTGACTTGAACAATTTTTTATCCCCTAAATATATCCCCTGTATATATATAAAGGAATTTGGAATTAAAAAATTGCCTTTTTGTAACAAATATTAAAAAATGATAATTCCGGCTTCCGCTCTGCCGTAATCCACCATCTTTAACGGTTCATTGTAATCTTCCGTAATTTCGTAGTCGCAGGGCGTAAATGAGAACATTTTTTCTATATCAAAAGATCCATTACCTTTAAAAAGATAGAATTTGTTGACATTTTTCATATATAAGCCGAAAGTGTCATTTGAATGAAGCTGTTTAATAAATTCATCCTTAACAGAAATCTTTGACGCCCCGTCAAAGGTATATTCAGTCATATCATAATGTGATTTTAGGGTTTCTAGAAGGACATAAGGTTCAATCCATTTTTTTATAATATAATGCGCCATAATGATTAAACCTCTTGAGCCTCTTCCTGTGATTTGAACTGCATTTCGTAAAGTTTTTTGTAAATACCATCCTGAACCTGCATTAATTCATCATGAGTTCCGAGTTCTGCAAGTTCACCCTCATTTACAACAGCAATTCTGTCTGCATTTTTAATAGTAGATAACCTGTGAGCAATAACAAATACTGTTTTATTCTGGATAAGGTTATCAAGTGCTTTCTGAACAATAGCTTCAGATTTGTTATCAAGAGCCGATGTTGCTTCATCAAGGATAACAATAGGCGCATCTTTAAGCATTGCTCGCGCAATTGCAACTCTCTGCCGCTGACCGCCTGATAGGGTTGTGCCGCGTTCTCCGACATAAGTGTCAAGTCCTTTTTCAAGCGTTGCAATAAATTCATCAAGATGAGACATTTTGACAACTCTTTCGACTTCTTCCTCTGTTGCATGCTCATTACCCATCATAATGTTGTCTCTGATAGTTCCGGAGAAAAGGAAATTATCCTGAAATACAAACGAAATCTGGTCTCTCAATGAATCAAGCTCAAATCTTCTAATGTCAATACCGTCTAATCTCACAGAACCTGATGTAACATCGTAGAATCTCGGAATAAGACTTACAACAGTACTTTTGCCGCCGCCTGAATTACCGACAAGGGCAAGAGTCTCATTCTTTTTAACTGTAAGATTGAAGTTTTTCAATACAGGTACATCTTTTTCATATTCAAAATAAACATTTTTGAATTCAATAGACTGCTCAAGTCCGTGCGCCTTGATTGCATCAGGAGCACTCTGGATATGAGGCTGCAAATCAAACAATTCAAACACACGCCCCATAGCAACAAAGGTTCCCTGCAGGCTTGTCAGAGTATTTCCTAAGGTTTTTGTCGGTTTATAAAGTAGTAAAAGTGAAGTTACAAATGAGGCAAAACTACCTGCGGTCATCTGTCCCGTTAAAATCAAATGGTTGCCGTATGCCATAACTATTGCAATACCAATAGAACATACGAAATACATAATAGGCGACATCCACCCTACACGTTTTGTGAGAGACATTGCAAGGTCAAATTGCTGGTGAATCTGGTTTTCGAACTTTCTATTCTGATCTTCCTGCAAGTTGTATGCAGCCATGATTTTGTTGCCGGAAAAGGTTTCGTTAAAGTTTGTCGTCATATTACCGCCGACAACCATACTGGCATTGGAAACAGATTTAATCTTCTTTCTGATGAAAATAACAGGAGTCACGGCAATCGCCATAATTGTACATCCAATTAAAGCCAGACGCCATGAATTATACAAAAGTACCCCGACAAGCCCCACAAGCCCGAAGAATGTAGCAATAAAGGATTTCAAACTTTCTATAATGCTTCTTGACGCGGTATCAGGGTCTGATAAAAATCTTGTAAGCACAAGTCCTGATGAATTTACGTCATAAAACTGAGGATCAAGGTGTGTTAATTTTTTAAATAAATCAACTTTTAATGCATTTGAGACTTTCCAGCCCGTCCAGTCTGTCAGATAGTTGCTTATGTATTTAAGAACCCCTTGAAACAGTGCAAATGCTATTATCCCAAACGGAATAATTGCCGCAAAAGCAGCCTGAATATGTATCGGATGCCCCCATAACATATAAATTTTTTCAGGGTCACCGTTTATAACTAAATCAAGATAAGGTTTTAATGAAAGCGCAACAACACCATCCAATAAACCTAACGGTATTGCTATTAACAAATTGATAAAAGCCCTGCCTAATACAGGCTTTATATAGGGGAAAATCTTTTTCAAAAGATATCCGTATTTAAAAGCATCTTTTGATACAGTATTCTTTAAAACATAATCTGACATAAACTAAAAGTCCTCAATTCTCTAATCAACGTTAATTTTATTATTATTATTGCATAAAAAAATAATACCACAAAAAGTATTGTTTATGTTAATATTTAAACCATAGTAAAGGAGAGTATGGCATGCAAATTTGTGTTATAGGAACGGGATACGTCGGACTTGTTGTCGGAACATGTCTTGCGGAAATGGGTAATAATGTTATCTGTATTGACAACGACAGGGATAAACTCGACATGCTCGAAAAGGGGATAGTTCCGATTTATGAACCCGGCCTTGAGGATTTAATTAAAGTCAATGTGCGCGAAAAAAGGTTAGAATTTTCATCAAATTTAAAATATGGTGTTGAAAAATCACTTGTCTGTTTTATTGCTGTCGGAACCCCTCAAAGCGAAGACGGGGCCGCTGATTTACAATACGTTGAGGCTGTTGCAGAAAGTATCGGACAGGCAATTAACGGATATAAAGTTATTGTTGATAAGTCAACTGTTCCTGTCGGCACTGCAGACAGAGTAACGTCTATTATAAAAAAATATACAAATCACGAATTTGATGTTGTTTCAAACCCTGAATTTTTAAAACAGGGTGCCGCAGTAGATGACTTTTTGAAGCCTGACAGGGTTGTAATCGGTTCAAATTCTCAGCGGGCAACCGAAATTATGCAGGAATTATATTCTCCTTTCTTAAGAACAGGAAACCCTGTGATAATTATGGATGTAAAATCTGCAGAAATGACTAAATACGCGGCAAATTCTTTTTTAGCAGTAAAAATATCTTATGCAAACGAAATCGCAAATATCTGTGAAGCAGTAGGGGCTGACGCTGAAATGGTAAGAATCGGCATGTGTTCAGATAAACGCATCGGCTCGCAATTTTTATTTCCAGGCCTTGGATACGGCGGAAGCTGTTTTCCTAAAGACGTGAAAGCTTTATTAAAAACCGCAAAAGATAACAACTGTGATTACCAGCTGCTTCAGGCTGCAGATGACGTCAACCGGAGACAGCGCAAAATTTTTATTGACAAAATACTAAATCGCTTTGGCAAAGACTTATCGGGGTTAACCTTCGGTATCTGGGGGCTTGCTTTTAAACCTAAAACAAACGATATGAGAATGGCACCTTCAATTACAATAATAAATGCATTGCTGGAACATGGAGCCAAAGTTCAGGCATATGATCCGAAAGCTTTTGGTCTTGCAAAAAGCATATGGGGAAATAAAATTACATACGCTGAAAATTCCTATGACGCATTAAAAGATGCTGATTGTATGCTTTTACTTACAGAATGGAATGAGTTCCGCCGTCCGGACTTTGACAGGATAAAAACTCTGTTGAAAACACCTGTAATATTTGACGGGAGAAACCAGTATGAAAAGGAGCGTATGAGCCGCAGAGGTTTTGAATACCATTGCATCGGCAGGTAAAGGGAATAATATACAGTTTCCACTAAATATGCGTAATACAGTCATGCTGAACTTGTTTGACAAAGCGAACCAAAATTTTTGTCATCCTGAACTTGTTTCAGGATCTTAAAAATTTTGAGTGAGCCTGTCCTTACGAAGTGCGGCATCTCAAAACAACGAGACCCTGAAACGCCAGGTAGGGGCATAAAATCACGTTTCGTCATTCGCCTCAACTGATTTTGCAGCCAGTTCAGAGCCTGCCCTGAATTTATTTCAAAGGTGACATTTCTAACCATTTTTAGTGGAATTTGCTATATAAGTCCCCAGGTAAAGTGCTTGACTTTCCTCCCCGATTACGATAAATTATAAAAAGTCCGGATAAATTCGGCGACGAAAAGCAATCGGGGCTGTGACAAGGACTTTAAAATCTGATTGAGTATCAATTTTGGAGGGTGGCAGACGCCGGCTACCAATGAGCCTCAGCCCCGTTGAAAATTTAATATTACCTTGGGCCTGTGGCAAGGACTCCGAAATTTGATTGAGTATCAAATTTTGGAGGGTGGTAGACGCCGTCTACCAATGAGCCTCAGCCCCGTTGAAAATTTAATATTACCTTGGGCCTGTGGCGAAATTGGTAGACGCACTAGACTTAGGATCTAGCGCAGCGATGTGTGAGAGTTCGAGTCTCT
>CALUTK010000045.1 GCA_944323675.1 Candidatus Gastranaerophilales bacterium
ACGGTGGCTTTTTTTTCAAAAGATTCTTCATAAATATTTGTCGGAAGAAATCCCATTTTATGAATTTTATCGCGGGCCTCTTTTGGTGACTCCGCCTCAATATAGCCCTTGACTTCCGTTTTATTATTCTTTAAAGCTTTATAAAAATATTGTGCCATTTTACCCTTTTGTTAGTCTGCCGGAAACAACTTTATATCGCTGTGTTTTATTAAAAGAGCCGACTTTTTAAAATCGGCTCTTTTAAATTTTTAATTTACTCTGCTGCAACTTCTTCTTTTGCTTTTGATTTTTTCTTAGCAGCTTTTTCAAAGGCGATTTTGTCATCAACAAGGGTAATCCTAATTGTATCGCCAGGCGCGTATTTTCCGGAGAGGATTTCTTCCGCAAGATTATCCTCAATCTTACGCTGGATAAGGCGTCTCAGAGGTCTTGCGCCGTAAGCTTCCGAATATCCGTTTTTCGCAAGATGATCTTTTACTTCATCCGTAACTTCAACGGACAGTTCTCTTTCTTCAAGACGTTTGAATAAATCTTTCAGCATCAAATCAACAATCTGTCGAATTTCTTCCTGAGTGAGGTGAGCAAATACGATTGTTTCATCAATACGGTTAAGGAATTCAGGTCTGAATGCTTTCTTCATTTCTTCAGTAACCGTTTCTTTGAGTTTTTCGTACTTGTCTTTTGATTCATCATCAGATGTTGAGAAGCCGAGTTTTGACGTATTTGTAATCATGCTTGCGCCGACATTTGATGTCATAATAATAATTGTATTTTTAAAGTTAATATGACGACCTTTAGCGTCGGTCAAACGACCGTCATCAAGAATCTGAAGCATGATGTTAAATACATCAGGGTGAGCTTTTTCAATTTCATCAAAAAGAACAACTGAATATGGTTTCTTTCTGATTAGTTCGGTTAAGTGACCGCCGTCATCGTAGCCGACATACCCCGGAGGAGAACCGATAAGTTTTGCAGTTGAATGTTTTTCCATAAATTCAGACATATCAACCCTTATCATGTTGTCTTCCGAACCGAATACAGCTTCTGCAAGCGCCTTCGCAAGTTCGGTTTTACCAACACCTGTAGGACCGCAGAAGATAAAGCTTCCGATAGGTCTATTAGGACTTTTTAAGCCGACTCTTGCACGTCTTATGGCTTTTGCAATTGCAACAACAGCATCATTTTGTCCGATTACGCGCTGATGAAGAGTTTCTTCAAGTTTTAGCAGCCGTTCACTTTCGCCTTCCGTGAGTTTCGTAACAGGAATTCCAGTCATTGTCGCAATAACTTCTGCTACATTTTCAGCAGTAACCGTAGGCTTGTTCGCTTCATGTTCTTCTCTGTATTTTTGAGCCATTTCACGGATTCTGTCTTTCAAATCAGCCTCGTCATCCCTCAATTGGGAGGCTTTTTCAAATTCCTGATTACGGATTGCGTCTTCTTTTTCCTTAATTAAATCGCGCAATTCTTTTTCGAGTTCTTTTCCTTCCGGAGAAAGTGAAGAAACTTTCAAACGAACTTTTGAAGAAGCTTCATCAATAACGTCAATTGCCTTATCAGGAAGGAATCTATCCGTTATATACTTGCTTGACAATTTAACCGATGCAACGATAGCTTCATCAGAAATGAGAAGCTTATGGTGTTCTTCGTACTTCGGTTTCAGCCCTTTGATAATCTCAATTGATTCATCAATAGTAGGTTCTTCAATCATGACAGGCTGAAAACGTCTTTCAAGAGCGGAATCTTTTTCAACGTATTTTCTGTACTCATCGAGGGTTGTCGCACCGATAACCTGAATTTCGCCTCTTGATAGTGCAGGTTTTAATATGTTAGCAGCATCAATAGCCCCTTCTGCAGCGCCAGCGCCGATAAGAGTGTGCATTTCGTCAATAACAAGGATAATGTTTCCTGCCTGACGAATTTCATCCATAATTTTTTTCAAACGTTCTTCAAATTCGCCGCGGTATTTAGTACCTGCAACAAGTAAGCCCATATCAAGCTGGATAACTTTTTTACCGTCTAAGATATCCGGAACTTCCGCATTAACAATTCTTGCGGCAAGCCCTTCTGCGACAGCGGTTTTACCGACACCCGGCTCTCCGATTAAGACAGGGTTGTTTTTTGTACGTCTTGCAAGAATTTGAATAACTCGCTCGATTTCTTTTTCTCTGCCGACAACAGGATCAAGCCTTTGCTCCTGAGCAGCAAGAGTTAAATCTCTGCCGAATTCATCAAGACTAGGAGTTTTTGTTTTTCCGCCGCTTGAAGAAGATGAAGAGGAGCTTGAGGAGCCGGAAGTTGTTGTTTGAGGTTTTGATTCGCCGAGCATTTTAACGACATTGCTTCTGATTTTATTCAAATCTACGCCGAGGTTCTCAAGAACCCTTGCTGCAACGCCTTCGCCTTCACGGATTAAACCTAAAAGAAGGTGTTCAGTTCCGATATAATTATGACCAAGCTGCCTTGCCTCATCCCATGATAATTCAAGAACTCTTTTAGCTCTCGGGGTGAACGGAATTTCAACAGCAACAAAGCCAGAGCCTCTGCCAATAATTTTTTCAACTTCCGCTCTTGCATCTTTCAGAGTAACCCCCATGGATTTAAGGGTTTTAGCGGCAACACCTGTTCCTTCGCCGATAAGCCCCAGAAGAACCTGTTCTGTACCGACAAAATTGTGCCCGAGCCTGCGAGCCTCCTCCTGAGCAAGCATTATAACCTTTATGGCTTTTTCCGTAAAACGTTCAAACATTAAATTAGCTCCTATTCTCTCTTTTATGATATATATTTTACATAAAAAACAAAAATCTTTCAAGTGGGCAAGGTGGGATTACAATGTAATTAAAAATTTAGATAATTATAATATAAAGCACTTACAAACTAAAACGCAGCATTTGTTTTAAGCCTCGTATTTTTCATAAAATTCCGGAGGTAATTCTCTTATAGGGTTATATAATTCTGCGATTTCTTCTTTTTCAAATTTTGTGCGCGCCTGCAATATATCAGAAAAGCCCTCTTTTTCGATTTTATATAAGCAGTAAGGGTTGCACCGGCAGCCTGTATTGGTTGCCGCAATTACGCAGCCGCCTTTGCAGATTGAACCGTATATACAATCTTTGCAGTAACCGGTCAGCATTGAACAGTCAAAATGCCTGTTATATTGAAAAGCATTAGGATCATTCCACATATCTATTAAAGAACGCTCTCTTATATTTCCTTCTATATATCTGTCAAGCTGCTGGGATAAACACCCCCTGACCGTTCCGTCCGACCCGATACCCAGTACCTGCATTCCAGCCTGACAACCGTACCAAGCACCTTGAATGCTTCTCGCAAAATCGCTCATATATCCCGTTACATCAGAACCCGTGACATCAATCCGGTCTGCATAATTAATTTTTAAATCAAGTATAAATTTTGCAATCTCCCAGAACTGACCTTCTGTAATCATAGCTTCTCTTGGCATTCTGCCGATAAAATCCGCATACTGTATCTGCCAGTAATAGACACCTAATTTAAGAAGCAAATCTCTTATTTTTGGCAGCTGGGAATAATTAAGCTTATGCACTGTTGTCACGATAGAAGGCGGAATTTCTGCTTCTTGAAGCTTCTTTATTGATTCAATTACATGTTCAAAACAGCCCTTATGACCTCTTATGTAATCGTGCATATATGCATCGGCCGCATCTATACTTATCCCGAATACTACCGGATTAATTGCTTTTAAAATTTTAATTGTGTCATCATTAATAGCCAAAGCGTTAGATATAAATGCGACTTTCATACCGTGAGATTTAATAGCCGCGGCTATAGCACCAAAATCTTCCCGTAAAAGCGGATCTCCGCCTGATAAAAAGATAACTTCCGTCCCAAGCTGCTTTAAATCCGCAACTATATCAAGGCATTCAGCCGTCGTAAGCTGGTGTTCCTTCTCAACTGATATACAATCGGATCCGCAGTGGATACATTTTGCATTACACTTCCAGGTTATCTCCCATACAACTTTTTTTAACTGATATCTCATTAAACTTTCTCCATTATTTATTAATGATAGTTTAAAAAGCATACCACTGTCTACTCTATTAAGAATTGCAACAAACAAGTGACGATATGAAAAAACTGTTATAATAGTACGTTATAATAGATATATAAACTATAGGAATTTATATCGCAGTTTACACTAAATATGCGCAAACTGTCATGCTGAACTTGTTTCAGCATCTCTAAACACAGAGACTCTGAAACGAGTTCAGAGCCTGCCCTGAACTTGTTTCAGGGGTGACAATTTCTATATTGTTTGGTGTAAACTTGTATATAATTTCCAAACTATAAGGAGATTGTATGGTTGATAATTTTAATATCGGAAATAAATTTGATGCAGCCTGGAAAGCAGCACAGCAGCAGCTTATAAAAGACGGAAATGCAAAACCAACAACTCAAGATATATTACATTACCTTATAGAAAAATGGCGTCCTCAAAATAATCAAGCGGAACAAATAGTTGTACAGGGATTTCATCTGGAGCACGATAGTACACCGTCATTGAAGTACGGGGTAAACATCGGCTGTAAACCTCAACTTATTCTACAGGATACTGTTCCTAAATACGGAGCTAATGTTGGCTGTCAGCCGGATGTTGATATGCCGGAACCGATGATGAAATACGGTGCTAACGCTGACTGCGGGCCAAAAATTCATATACAGGATACTGTGCCTAAATACGGAGCAAACGCAGGCTGTCAGCCGGATGTGGATGTGCCGGAACCGATGATGAAATACGGTGCTAACGCTGACTGCGGGCCAAAAATTCATATACAGGACGCTGTTCCTAAATACGGAGCAAACGCAGGCTGTCAGCCGGATGTTGATGTGCCGCCGCCTGTTACAAAATACGGCGCAAATATTGGCTGCGGCGAGAGAACATTAAAGATAAACGCGGATTCTTTAGAAGTTATATTAAACAGAGTAAACTCCGGTATTAATACATTAAAAACAGGCACTTTAGTTTCATATGACCGAACCACAGGAACTCTTCACATAAAAAAAGATAAAGATAATTAATTATTTACTAAACAATAAATTACGCAGCACATCCGTAGATATTTTATTGTCACAGGGTGTTCCTTTAAAATACATTCAATCACAGGTAGGTCATTCAAACTTTTTAACCACAATGAACGCATATTCAAAATTAGTTAAAAATGTAAATAAACATGCTGTAAATGTGATTGAAAAAACTGTGAGCATTTTGTGAGCATTTGACTTACAAAGGGCATAAAAATATGCACTTGGCGCGATTGTCTTGACCTGCTCGCATTAAATGTGACTACGGTTGAGTGTTTCAAGTGCTTTGTTCTTTACACACTCAAGCCTCCGCACTCTGCTCGCAGGCCGCTCAAACGCAGTAAGCATTCTCATCTTAGCTAACAGCAAGCAAAATAAAAGAGGACATAATGTCCTCTTTTATTTTGCGCTTGGCGCGATTCGAACGCGCGACCTATCCCTTAAAAGGGGAGTGCTCTACCTGCTGAGCTACAAGCGCATATTTATTCAATTGTTACGGGGTTAATATCTTCTAACCTTTTGATAAACTCGCTGTTTATCCTTCTATCGTCTGCTCCACCTCTCGGTGCCCGACCGGCTAGTCCCAGTAAGATTAATTTAACAAGAACAAAATTTATTGTCAATAGCTTTTGTTAAATTTTTCTTATCCGACTTTTGTAAAAGTTTTTTCTTCTACAGGTTTGTTATAGCCCATTTTTTTCTGGTGCTTTTGATAGAAATAGTAACCGCATCCGGCTATTGCAGCTGCTCCTGCAATACTGAATGCTATTATTTTGCCGATTTTTGATTTCTTAACAGAATCTGCCGCAGTTTCAGCTTCAATAACGATTTTTTCGGTTGCAATTCCAAATTCTCCGACAAGACGCTTCATCGGCTTTTTGTTTCTGGCTTCCATGCCTTTATCCCGTTCAAAAACTTCGTTCATATAACGTTCGTTTGCTGATTTCCCGTCGTTATAGTCGGCATTCTGGTGCCAATCCATTTTATCCTGCTGTAAGCCGGCATTTTGAACCATTTCTTTATACGGGTGAATTGTCTGATTTTTCAATTCATTGCTCAGTTGTTCATGAATTGCCTTTTTGAATTCTTCATCACTTGACTGCATTGCTATTGTGATACAGTCTTTTAATTCTAAGGTCGCGTTTTTCCAACGGGCACCATCAAGGGCTTTGTAATCATTATCCGGAATCTTTTCACCTAAGAGTTGTTCAAGCCTGTCTTTACTTAATAGATATGGATTTTTCGTCAGTAATCCGCGCATTTCATTAATGAAATCAGGAGAACCTCCGGTATTAATGGAAATGCAAGGTGTTGCTGCCGCAAATGATTCCAGCGGGGTTATACCGCACGGTTCAAATCTTGAGGAGAATAAAGTCCAGGTTGCGCATCCTACCAGCCTGTTTGAGAAAAAGTTGTTGACGTACATTAAGTTTCCGACATATTTGCCGTTATCAATTTTTGGAAGCTGTACTTCTATTAAGTCTTTTACCCACTTGTAATCGTCTGCGTTTGAATCCCATACGCCTGCGCCAAAAATTGCTTTTGTACGCAATTTTAATTCCTCCGGAATATTTTTATCTTTTAAAAATTCAATGTATTCTTTAATAGCACCGACTGATGCCGGATAACCTTTTTGAGGATCAGGTCTGCCCCAGCCCATAATGAGCTTATCACCTTCTTTGAATTTTGAAAGGTGACCAAGTACAGTAGCTCCGCTTGAAATCTGATCGTCACTGCAGAATACTTTTGTCACACCCTGTTGTCCGCCATGCTGGAATGAATGATCAATTATATCAAGCAGCCATTTGGTGTTATTTTCTTTAGCTTTTAAGACTTCATCTATATTATCTTTTATAATTTTACCGTCTTTATCAACTTCGTATTCATATTTATATGTTTGGAAACCACGTTTAAGTTTTGACAAGATATTCGGCTGACCGCTTCTGTGAAAGTTTGCTCTAGGGTTATCGAGCTGAAGGTTAGCAGGGGTACTTCCGTTTGTAATATCATGCGTTTTTATTTCATTTAATTTTTGAGTCAGGCCGAGTGCAATGTCCGGAGTATCTGCGTTTTTCATTTCTTTTCCGTAATTCATTGATACTGTTCCGGCTTTATTGTTTTTACCGTCAATTTTGGCGGCTGCAACTGCTGTCATAGTTATATTATAAGTGTTTTTATCATCCATAAAGTTTTTGAAGAACGGGTCAAAAATCTGTTTGATGAATATTGCTTCAGGTTTTAACGGTTCTCCCGGTTTCGGGCAGAAGCGTGACCAATTTTTTTCTATATATTTTATTTCTTTTAATTGAGGGTGATTCCTAAGTTCTTTTACATCTTCTTCTTTTGCAACAAGTCTGAAGAATTCAAAAGGATTATCCATCCAGCCCTGATAATCTCTGCCGGGATTGTGGAAAGTTCCGTGGGAGATTAAGCCTCCGTTATAATATTCATCGCCTGCTGCGGATTTATCTATAATGTGGTGCATAATCATAAATGCAGGACGGTCATGGAGCCAGAGGTTTGCCGGATTATAGTTCCCGTGTTTTTCGCAGTTAAGCTGCGGCAGTGCTTCAACAAGGGCACGGTCGTTATCGCCGTAGAATGTATTTGTGCTTACATGATGAATGCCATCTTCGGTTCCCTGAGTACCATATGTTCCATAGGTCCCGTATGTTCCGTAGGCACCGTAGGCTCCATAAGCACCGTAGGCTCCATAAGCACCGCCGTTTTGAGAACCTATTCCGTATGCATTTGAAAATTTTGCAAGGTCTTTTGTATGAATAAAGTAGGCAGCATTTCTTTCATTTACTCCGGGAGCGGCAGAAGCTTTTATTTTTTGAAACCCTTCTTTATATTCATCAGTTGCTTTTAATTCTTTAAGTTTAGTTTCAATTTCTTCTTTATATTTTTCTAGTTCTTCTTTAATTTTGCCCTTGTATTCATTTTCCAATTTTTCTATTTCAGGATTAGGCTCAAAGCTGAACATGTCACGTTTGAATTTCAAATCATCTTCTTCATTAAGTTTTTTGAGTTTTTCTTCGTAATGAAATTCTTTTTCCAGATTTTCTTTAATTTGTTTTATATAAGGTGCTGTAACTTTGTTTTTTGCCTGTTCTGCATATTTCATTTGAGCGACTATTACAGGATCGCTAACACTTACATCTTTAGCCTTGAAAAGTCTGTAGGTAACTTCTTTTAATTTATCTATTGATTCTTCTGAAACTGATTTAAAAGAACCGGAAACTCCGATATCCTCCAACAGAATATACCTGCAATTACCCTTGGCATCGGGATCTGTTTGAATTACAAAACATAAATCTTTTACATCTTTTTTTAATCTTTTTGCAATATCTTCAAGAGATTCCATCTGGTCAGCGGTATGAAAGCTGGATTTAGGGAGACTTTGTTTTAATTTACCATTTTCGTCATATGTAAGTTCTACAACTTTTACTCCACCTTTTGGGTTTGCATATGAATGGTACGGCGAAAAATCTCTGACGTCTGCACCTTCCCGCAGTCTCCAGCTTTCAGGGCCTTCCTGTGCTACAACACCGAGTCCGCCCTGATTATAAGAATTTATTCCGTATCTTTTGTTTTCAGGAGCGTACGAGAGGAACTGGCTTATATTTTTATCCCCGCCGGTAAATGTTAAATGAATATGGGGAGCGGCAGTAGTTTTTGAAAGTCTTTTAAGATAAACAGGTGTTGTTAAATTAAGCGAAGTTATTTGTTTTTCGTTAGAAAAATTCGCAGGTCTGTTTGTCTGAATGTTATTGGTGTGTTCTCTCAAATTAGCCGCATAAGTCTGCGGCATTACCGAAGTGATACGCATCTTTACCCCTTTTCTTTTAACATGCTGCAGAAAATATTATCTTCTGCCTTTATAGTAAAATGCTGACAAAAATTTTTTCAACACTAAAGACGCAAAATATTAAGAAAAATTAAGTAAACATTTTTCAATAATAAGAGTTTTTTTATTTAGTTTAAAGTAAAATTGAATATGCAAATGATATGATTATCTATAGGCAAAATGCCTGCACAGCAGGCGGTAACACTAAAGTTTAAGGATACATATGGATAGATTTTTTGGAATTTTGGGTATTATTTTAATTTTTTTAATATGTTTTTTGATGTCTAATAACAAAAAACATATTAATTATAAAACTGTAGGTATGGGATTTTTATTGCAAGTCGGGCTTGCTGTTTTTATTTTTAAAGTTCCGCTCGGGCGTTCGTTGTTTATGAATGTCGGCATGTTTATCCAGAAGATTCTTGATTTTGCAAAAGAGGGCGGAAGCTTTGTATTCGGGCCTTTGATTGATAATGAAAAATTAAATTTAGTCTGGGGGCTCGGGGCAAATGTTTTTGCACTGCAGTTAATCTGCTCATTGATTTTCATGATGATAATTGTGAATATTCTCTACTATTACGGGATTATGCAAAGAATTGTACCTATTTTTGGTAAAGCAATGAATAAAATTATGTCGGTGAGCGGTGCTGAGGCCTTATCAAATGTTGCAAGCGCTTTTTTAGGGCAGATTTCAGCTCAGATTATGATAAGACCTTATCTGGAAAAACTTACGCGCTCTGAACTTCTTGCATCAATGGCGGGAAGTATGGCTTGTATTTCGATGGCTACTATGCCTATATATATAGGGCTTGGAATTCCGGCTCACTATCTTCTTGCTTCATCTTTTATGGCGGCACCGGGCGCGCTCGTAATTTCAAAAATTATGTATCCGGAGACACATACACCTGAAACAAGCGAGAATTTTAAAATTACATACAGCAAGCGTAAACGGCCTTATATAAATGTTTTTGATGCAATATCAGCAGGCGCTTCTGAAGGGATGAAGGTCGCAATTAACGTTATTGCAATGATTCTTGCGCTTGTTGCCCTCGTTGCAATGATTGACTGGTTCCTGAAAGGATTTGGTATTTTATTTGTTAAATATCTGCATATAAATTTTGCCTCATTTGATATGACACAGTTATCATTAAGAATGATTTTAGGAAAAATCTTTGCGATATTTGCTTTCTTTATGGGGGTTCCTCTGCATGAAGCAACTACTGTCGGAAGTCTTATGGGGACAAAACTTGTATTGAATGAAATGGTTGCTTATGTTGATTTAAGTAATCTTCCGCAGAGCTTATCCGATAAAAGCTATTTAATCGCATGTTTTGCACTGTGTAGCTTCGGGAACTTCGGCTCTATTGCAATACAATTAGGCGGTATCGGGGAACTTGCTCCGAACCAGCGGAAAAATCTTGCGCGGCTCGGTGTCCGCGCACTTATTGCAGGAACCTTAACCTGCTATATGTCTGCGGCAATTGTCGGCGTACTGTTTAATTAATTTACATGTGACTCGTTTTTGAATAAGCTACAATTGATTAATGGTATGGTGATAAATAAGAAATTGCTTGGTTAACTAACCAACTAAAATCAAATCATTCATTTTAAAAACAGATAGAGGTGATTTTTAACAGTCTTTAAATTAATCCATTCTGAAACTATAAAAACGAGATTTTGAATTATATCAAAATCTCGTTTTTAATGATAGGATTCATTATCCTGTGCATCTTACTCGCTCGCTGTTAACGGGTCAACTTTCTCAACACTACACCCAGTGTACCTTTTGAGCTTCGAACTCAGCTCGCTCACGCGTCTTGCGCGCCCGCGTTACTTAACAACTTTTATGATATCTGCTGTGATATCATCACCGCCGTAAAGAACTACGCCTTTAGCCAAAACAATGTTATAATTTTTAGCTTTAGCCTGTGCTGTAATTGTTTTGGAAATATTAGAATCAATTGCGGTTAATTTAGCAGTATATTCTTTTTCCAATTTTTGTCTTTTTGACATTAACTCTTTAGAATACTTATCTTCAAGAGCTTTTTTCTTCTTTTCGTCAGTAACAGAAGCTACATCTTTTCTTGCATTTTCGACATATTTAACAATTTCAGTAGCTTTTGCCTGTTGATCTTTCTTCAAGGCTTTTACCTGAGAAGAAGATGCAACCACTTTACCTACATCAACAACAGCAATTTTGTAGCTCGGCGGAACATCAGACATTGCGAAATTATTCACTGACATACCTATAACGAATGCTGCCAGTCCCAATGTAACCATTCCTAATTTTTTCATTTGTATCCTCCTTTGTAACTCTACTCTAATGGATTTACTCTATTATAATGATTTTAGTATAATACGCTCATTTAAAAATGTGAACTTTTTATAAGAATCTTTACAATGCCATAACAATCCTATATAATAATAACAGGTCAATTCCAAAAGTTGCTAGTTTATAAATTTTTGTAAATATATCGCAATAAAAATTTAGATTTTGTTTTTATTTAATTATCTAAGTATCACAATTGGAATAAACTGAATATACAGTACAAACAGAAGGTGTATGATGGAAAAGAATCAAAAAAACATGAAATTGACAAAGGCATTACTGGGATTATGTGCCGGTCTTGCCCTTACTATTCCTGCATCTGTTACCCCGGTGTTCGCGGCACCTGACATCCCGATTATGAATCAACTCCAGATGGAAGGCGGCATGAACTACAAACACAATACAGATTCTTTGGAATTTAAGCGTGAGCAGCAGTATATTAACGATGACTACAATCGTTACGAAAGACGTAAAAATGCAGTACAAAACCCGAGCAAAGAAAATCAGATTATACAAAATTATGACCCTACAGGGGCTCTAATGCAGGCTCAGGTTGAGGATATTGATACAAAAGGAGTTTATGTTAATTCCGTTGAAGTATCACCTTCAGAAATCTTAACGAAAGAAGAAATTGATAATATCATCAGACCGATTATCGGGAAAAATGTTTTTATAGGCGACATTACAAGTGTAGTTAACCAGATTAACCAGTTGTACGCCTCTAAAGGCTTTGTAACAGCAAAAGCATTTTTGCCGGAACAAACAGTTTCTAACGGTAATATCTACATTGAACTCGTTGAAAGCCGTGTCGGTAATATTACGGTTCACGAAAATAAATACACAAGAGATAAATATATTACAGACAGATTGCCGCAGAAAAAAGGCGATTTGTTTGACATCGTGGAATTAGAAAAAGACATCCTTGATTTCAACAGATACAATGAAGGCGTCAACCTTACAGCAAACCTTAAAGCAGGTGAAGCTGACGGAACGACAGATATTGAAATCACAGCACACGAAAACTTCCCGTTCCACCTCGTAGGTGTCATGGATAACGCAGGCCGTTATACTACAGGTCACTTAAGAGGCGGTGCTATGATTTATGCAGACAGTCTCTTCCATAACAGAGATAAGTTATCCATCGGATCTTATTTCAGCGGAGGCTCTGTCAGCCCGTTTGTTGACTATAACATTCCGGTTAACAGAAAAGACGGACGTGTCGGGTTCTTGTTCTCCTCCGGCTTATCAAAAATCAGATACGGGGAATTCAAAGACTTTGACTTGAGAAGTAAAGCGTATATGTATTCCCTCTACTATACACAGCCGATTATCAGAAAACCTGGATTTGAATTAAAAACATATACAGCTTTAAATTACAAACGTGCAAGAACCACAATGGGTCTTTTAAAAGACTTCGGGTTGGATGATGAACTCGGACTTGATCAGGTAACAAGTGTTGATGTTGCATTGAATATGCGTAAAGATACCAAGTACGGTATTTGGTACTTGAATCAGGGCGTAAGCTATGCGGCTCCAATATTTGATAATGATTCAAACTACGTAAAGATTTCCGGCGGTGCTGTCAGATTACATGACTTCTCCCACGGCTTTATAGGTCAGATGAGAGCTAACTATCAGGTAATCCCTAACAACAAACATATTCCGTACATTGACCAGTTCCAGGCAGGCGGTCTCGCAACTGTTAGAGGTTACGCTGAAGGTCAGATGATAGGTAAAAACGGATTCTATATCAACAACGAATTGATGTTCCCGCTCTTGCCTCGTGAAATCACAAGCCCTCGTTCTAAAGAAAAAATTCCGTTTATCGGGAAATATGTTAAAGGTGCCGTATTCGCAGACTTCGGCGGTGTATTCCCTCAGGTTGATGAAGATTACTACAAACTTCCTGGACACCACGGTTCCTACTTTATGGCTTCAATCGGTATGGGCTTAAGAGTACAGCTCCCTGGCGATTTAACTGGTCGTTTATACTGGGGCTACCCGTTAATCAACAGTACATACTTTGATCAGGACAGAAAAGTCGGACGTTTCCACTTTGAATTGACAATGGAACCTAACTTTGATGCGTTGTTGAGAAACAGATCAACTGCTAAAGCGGTAAAAGCACAGCCAATGCCGCCGGCAGAACCTGTTAACAACTACGACGATATCCGTCACTACGATTACTTCAACGATGGCGGCGGCGGCTCCTTGTAGCGGCTCCGATTGAAAACCTGCGGTCAGAACAATATTCAAGGTTGAATCGCAAAAACAAGCCGCTGGTACAAGTGAAGGCTCAAATAACATAAAAATATATAATAACTTGAAAAATAACACCTTTGGTTCTAGACTTGAAGGTGTTATTTTATTAATGAGGAAATATGACAAAAGGATTATTTGTAACGGCAACGGGAACCGATGTCGGCAAAACATTTATCTCAGCGCTAATTGTAAAAAAGATGCGGGCTGAAGGGTTAAATTGCGGGTATTTTAAACCGGCGTTAAGCGGTGCTGAATTAAGAGGAGATAAAATTATACCAGGCGACTGTGAATACGTCTTAAAAACCGCAGGAATAGTGGCAAATCCTTCAGATTTTGCATCGTACATATTTAAAACTCCTGTATCTCCTCACCTTGCAGCTAATATTGAAGGCGTTGAAATAAAAAATGAAAAAATTCTTTCTGATTTTACGAAGAAAAAGCAGGAATTTGACTATCTTGTAGTTGAGGGCGCGGGAGGAATAGTTTGTCCTTTCAATCTGGGAGATGAAAAAATCCTTCTCCCTGATATTATTAAAATGCTGGGACTTGATGTCATAATAGTTACGAATGCCGAATTAGGCTCAATTAATAATGCTGTATTGACGTCAGAATACATCAAAAACCACGGCATTAAATCAAGAGGCTTTATTATCAATCATTATGACGAAAATGACTTGATGCAGAATGACAACAAATTACAAATAGAATATTTGACAGGCGAAAACGTACTTGCAGTGGTTAAAGAAGGAGAACTCGACCTGCAAATAGGCGAAGCTACACTTTTATCGCTTTTTAAGGAGATATAACAAATGACGATTTGCAAAAATAAAGATTGGTCAAAAACAGATTTACAATACATCTGGCATCCATGCTCTCAGATGAAGGATTACGAAGAACTTCCGCCTATTGTAATCGACCATGGTGAAGGTTTATACCTTTATGATGTAGACGGGAATCGTTATGCGGATGTCATAAGTTCGTGGTGGTGCAACCTTTTAGGGCACTGCAATCCGCATATTAATGAAGAAATAAAAAAACAACTGGATTCTCTTGAACATGTTATTTTTGCAAATTTTTCCAATAAGCAGGCAATCCGACTATGTGAAAGATTGTCAAACCTTCTGCCGGAAGGTTTGTGTAAATTTAATTTCACGGATAACGGCTCTTCTGCCATTGAAGCCGCGATGAAAGTCAGTTTCCAGTATCACCAGCAGACAGGGAGACCTCAAAAAACAAAATTCATGGCATTAACAGACGCCTACCACGGCGAGACAATCGGCGCGCTTTCCGTCGGAGACTGCGACCTTTACACGAAACTTTATAAACCGATATTAATGGATATAGTAAGAATAGAAGGCCCTGACTGTTACCGCTGTCCTTACGGCAAAGATAGAGAACACTGCGCTTGTGAATGTGCACAAAAAGCCGCAGAAACATTTAAAAAATACGGGAAAGAAACTTCGGCACTTCTGGTGGAACCATTATTGCAGGGGTCTGCAGGAATGAAGGTTTATCCGCCTTTATATTTAAAAAAATTGCGAGAATTATGTACGGAATACAACGTTCACTTAATCGCAGATGAAATCGCAACCGGTTACGGCAGGACAGGAAAAATGTTTGCATTTAATCATGCAGGAGTTTCTCCTGATATAATGTGCCTTTCAAAAGGTTTAACAGGGGGCTATATGCCGTGCGCAATGTTTATCACAACTCAGAAAATTTATGATGCTTTTTATGACGAATACAATACGCATAAAGCATTTATGCACTCTCACACCTATAGCGGGAACCCGCTAGCATGCGCCGCCGCAAATGCTGTTTTAGACATTTTGGAAGACGGCAGTGTTCTAAAAAAAGCAAACAAAAATGCCGTTTATTTTAACAAAATCATTAAAGAAAAATTTGCCTCACATAAAAACGTCGGTGATATAAGGCATGTGGGATTGATTAATGCAATAGAACTTGTAAAAGATAAGAGAACAAAAGAGCCTTTTGATTCAAAACTCCGAACAGGCTATAAAATATACCAAAAAGCGCTTAAAAAGGGCGTGCTCCTCCGGCCTTTGGGTGACGTAATATATTTCAACCCGCCGCTAATAATTGAACGAGAAGATATGGATTTCGTAACCGATGCCGCTCTTGAATGCTTGAATGAAGTCTTACCCGCATAAGATGATTTTTTCTAAGGTGAAAAATTAGGCGCACAACACCTGCCGCCTGCTGAACAAGCGTAATTTTAACACTTTTTAAAGACCACACACTTTTAATTGGCGAAAAAAATTTTGAAACAAATCAACACTTAAATCGTCTGTATTTTTAAAAGGTTTTATCCTTCTGCAGTTAATTCTTCCCAGATGCTTGGAACTACAATTAATGCAGTGTAAACGATAAATCCGAACAGAATTAAGTTGATAGCTTCCATCAGAACATCTCCTGTAATCCGGTGCTTGCATCGGCGCTGACTTGAGCGGCGTACAGCACTCACATGTCTACATATATATTATGCCCTGTTTGAAAAGAAATGTAACACTTTTACAAGGCAAAATTGAAAGTTTTTTAAAGCGATAGCGGGAACTGAACGGAAGCGTATCTGAAAAAAGTTTTAAATTTATCTAGTAAAAATTTTAATATATAATAAGAAGAAAGAGGAACGATATGGAAAAAAAATTAAAAGCGTTATTTGAAAATCTATGTTGCTCTGTGTGTAAGAACGGATTTGATGAGGACTCATTTGAGATTAAGCGAGAAGAACAGGGGTTAACAGTAACGCATTTGGTGTGCAAGCACTGCGGAAAAAATTTCGGGGTTGCTTTTTTGGGATTTTCCGGCATTGATGTAAAAAGCCCGGAAGATTTGGCGCTGGAAATTCAGGAAGGCCCAGATCCTATAACTTATGATGATGTTATAGATGCACACAGATTTATCCGAAACTTAGATGAACACTGGACGGATCACCTGCCGAAACAGGTATAAATACAAAGGCGCCCGATTTGAAAAATCGGGCGCCTTTGTATTTCAAAGTTATTAAATATCTTTATACGAACCTGAGAATTTGTTTGCATATGTTGTATGCAGTAGCTCATGCGCTTTATGTGATCCCGGATGTTCCAGATAATCCTGATAAAGTTTCTGGATTGATGGGTTCATGTGGGATTTACGCTGAGGAAGTTCACTATCCTCTTTGTAAAGTCCTTCTGCACGCTCAGCCTTAATTCTGCTGTCATCACAGCTTCTAGGCTGACCTCCGCCGTTGACACAGCCGCCGGGGCACGCCATAACTTCAAGCATCTGAAAATCAGCTTTGCCTTCTTTAATTTCTCTAATGGCTTTTTCAGCTTCTTT
>CALUTK010000046.1 GCA_944323675.1 Candidatus Gastranaerophilales bacterium
GTTCGTCTTACGAGCCGTTAAACCCAAAAATCTAGCTTGTGATGCTGCCATTCCCATGACGTTCGACCTTTCCTTTCTTAGTTCGTCACTTTGTTACACATGGGTTTACGACATCCATGGCTGAAAACTTTAAGATTTGGTATGAACATGTTACAAAATTGTAACATGTTGCAAATGCAACTAAGACCTGAAACGCGGTGAAAGATAAGCCAGGATTGCACCTCCGACCTCTTCATTAGGGTCAAAGCATGCCGGCTGCGGGTTTAGAGAATTTCTGATTAACATGGCAATCAGCGGTCCAAAAGCATCAGGAATTTGTGTTTTTCTGTAAATTCCTGCAAGAAAGGTCTGGATATTCGGTGAATTTGTCATATTAAAGCGGGAGAGAACCGGATACATTTTATCAACACCTTTTGTACCGTTATCAATCATTCTGTCAACGATATAAAGGGTTTCTGTTATTTGAGCTTCGTCGTTTGATCGTGCCAGAACTCCCGACAAATAAGGAAGCGCAAGTTCTTTACGTTTTACAAAAAAATCAACCTTCTTCTGGTCAAACAGGCAGTAATTTCTTTGCGGCGTCGGCATTTGAACACATTTTTTATTATATGGCTGCGGACAAGGTCGCGGACTATTTACAATATTATTAATATACATCTAACCCAACCTCCCTTTTTATGAATATACAAACGGCGGGCCGTTCTTGATTTCCAGTAATATATTATCAGCCATAATTTTCAATTCTTCTTTAGGCTTGCCCTGCGCTACCTGCCAGTAAAATTCATCAATAAGCGGCTGGATTGCAGCATCTTTTTTGGATTTAAAATTACGGAGTTCGGTTGCAACAAGCCGCTGCTGGAGATTAATTTCTGTCTCCGCGTTAAGTTTTTTAACCTGCACTTCTTTTATTGCATCCCCTACGAGTTTTCCGCCGTAGCTTATTGCAGTAAGCCCTGTTATGCCGAAAAATAACTGTTTAAAAGATTTGTTATCAGTATCAAGAAGATAATTATACAAATGTGCGCGATAATCGTTCACGTGTGAATAGAAGGTCGTTTTGTCGGTACCGTCGCCGCCCATTGCTTCGTTTACCTTGGCGGTTGCTTTCAGGGCTTCGCGCGTAAAATCTTTTTTTGTATTTTCATCCCACTTCAAAGCGCTGATGGCATCTTCTATTTCTTTTTTGCTTGAATCTGCCTCATGGAAAAGGGTTTTCAGGGTAATTTTGTCGTGTTCGATAGTTTGAGGTGTAGAGGTTTTAACTATTTCATCAATAGATTTTTTAGCGCCTTTTACAAACTTTGCAATTTCTTTTTTGCCTGCGTTAAGATTTTTCATGGATAAATACCCGAGACCTACAATTGAGGCAAGGGTTCCGGCACCAAGGAGAAAATAGTTCCAGTTGCTTTCGCTCCCGTGGCTGCCTGCACTGTATCCGCGGCCGAAGCTGATTCCGCCAAAGGTTTTACGGACTTTAGAAGGATCTGACGGTTTAGCATTTGAGACAAATCTGTTTAATTCTTTAGCTTTTTCAGAAAGCATACTTCTTATAATCTGGATTTTGCCGCCAAAGGATTGGGTTTCTATTGAAATTAGTCTTTCCTGAAGATTTTTCTGGATATCCGCTTCTTTTTTCTTAACCCAGACTTCTTTGTAACCGTCAAAGAATGTTTTTCCCATAAAAGCCATTGCAGTAAGCGCAAGGACTCCGCTGCCGGCAAGGATTGTCTTTGGAGTCGGGTTATGAATCATTCTGTAGATTGCCTGATGCGTTTCCTCATTTATGGCAACGTTACGTGTTGTAGAGGGCAGACGATCGAGTTTGCTTGTAGAGCTGTTAATTTTTGCGCTGCGTCTGACAAATGCCGTAAAAATCGCGATTATCCCCATAACAGTTATTGCCGCGGCACTTATCGGCACAATACTCTTTTCTTTCGGGGTTTCATACTGCGTCAACTGCACCGGCATTTTCACATTGTCGGAAATTACAAGCGAATCCCTTGTATCATCAAGGTTAAGCTCCGTTTTTGTGCCGTCTTTTATAAAATTATTCACAAGAACACCTTCTTTAGTGTCCGAATTATTCTTTTTCTGCTGGCGGGTAAGATTTCGCTGCTGTCGGAGTGTTTCCCCGTCATGGAATTGTGTTACGCTAATTGTCATCTAAATCCTTTTCGTCTTCGCTTGTAAGCTTTTTATATAAATCATGAATAAATGTTTTTAATTCAAAAGCCTTTTTGGTTTCATCAATTTGTTTTTCGTCATCGTCCGCGTTTTGCGGGTTAAAAATAGAAAAGATGGATTTTACCTTTTTCTTTATTTCATTTGTAACTTCGGAAAGTTTCTTTGCGATTGCAGTTTTGACCTCTCCGTAGACCGCTGCGAGTTTATCAGATATATCTGCAAGTTTCTGCCCCAGAGTCTGTATAGCATTGGAGATTGCGGCAGGGATACTCCTTAATACATTAACCGTCCCGCCAATCACTGTGTTAAGGACAAAGTTAACAGGTTTTGCAATAACTGCCGGAGTATTTGCCGAAAAGAACTGCGTTACGGCAGCCATTCTCTCTGACGCCTTTGCCATTGCGTTTTGAAAAGCAACAGCCTGCTGTGCAAAATTCTGTGCGTCTTGCTCGCGGGCGAGTTTTGCATTTTGCTGCGCTTTTAAAAACGCGCCTATTGCCGCGCATTCATTCCAGCTCATTTCGCCTGGTTTGGCGGAAAAATCGGCTTTTCTCATACCGCCTCCTCCGCCCATCCCGTTACAGATAGGACAAGCCCCGAGCGGAAGTCCGTGAGGACATGTGCCGACTCCCCGTGCGCTATTTGCCTGTACGGCTGCAAATGACATGAAAAAATCCTCCAGCTTTTTGCTATAGAGGACTCAAAGAATTTATGTACATTTCCGGACTGCACGCGGAAAATGTATTTTCCTTGAGTGTTCCGGCTTTTACGGCTGCGGCAGCAGCTGGAGATATTCACTCCATTTCCTCTTACAGAAAAATTTTAAAATAAACAATTTTCTCATGCAAATACATGTTAAATTTATTTAACAGCTTTTCTGCTGCAGGATAAAAAGAATATCTCAGTATCTGGAAAAGAGGTGTTTTATGTGTAGTTTTTGCGAGAATAAAAGTGTAAGAGAAAAATTTCGGATTTGTGTAAAGGTTGAGCCTTTCAATCCGCGAAGGCTCGAGGCTGTTACTATAAAAGGCTTGTGATAATAGATAAAAAAGCCTCCAATTATTGGAGGCTTTTTTAATTCTATATGCAGATGGCAAACTTACTTAGCAAGAGCACCTGCAACCGCTACTGCAACAGCAACAGTTGCACCAACCATAGGGTTGTTGCCCATACCGATGATACCCATCATTTCTACGTGTGCAGGAACTGATGAAGATCCGGCAAACTGAGCATCGCCGTGCATTCTGCCCATAGTATCAGTCATACCGTATGATGCAGGGCCTGCTGCAACGTTATCAGGGTGAAGGGTTCTTCCTGTACCGCCGCCTGATGCTACTGAGAAGTATTTTCTTCCGTTTTCATAGCACCATTTTTTATAGGTACCAGCTACAGGGTGTTGGAAACGCGTAGGGTTAGTTGAGTTGCCTGTGATTGAAACATCAACACCTTCGTGAATCATAATAGCTACACCTTCTGATACATCGTCTGCACCGTAGCATTTAACTTTTGCTCTTTCACCATCTGAGAACGGCTGTTCTTTAACGATTTTTAATTCGCCTGTTTTGTAATCATATTTAGTTTCAACAGATGTAAAACCGTTGATTCTGGAGATGATATATGCAGCATCTTTACCAAGACCGTTCAAGATTACTCTTAAAGGTTCTTTTCTTACTTTATTTGCGTTTCTTGCAATACCGATAGCGCCTTCAGCTGCGGCAAAAGATTCGTGACCTGCTAAGAAACAGAAGCATTTTGTTTCTTCTCTCAAAAGCATTGCGCCTAAGTTACCGTGTCCCAAGCCTACTTTTCTTGTGTCACCTACTGAACCCGGTACGCAAAATGCCTGCAACCCTTCACCAATTAAGCTTGCTGCTTCTGCGGCGTCTTTTGCTTCTTTTTTAATTGCAATTGCTGCACCTAATGTATATGCCCAAACTGCATTTTCAAATGCAATAGGCTGAATTCCTTTTACGATTTCTTCAACATTAACACCTTTAGAATCGCATAATGCTTTAGCGTCTTCTAAAGATTTGAAACCGTACTCAGGCAAAATTTTATTTAATTTAGCCTGACGTCTGTCTTGTCCTTCAAATTTTACTGTCATTTTATTTTCCTCTTAATTGTTACTTTATTATTAGTTTAAAGGTTGAATGGTTGAATAGTTGAACGGCTGGGAATTATAAATTAAATCAGGTAATAACTTTTCAACCGTTAAGCCTATCAACTTTTCAACAGTTTTATTCCACTCTCGGGTCGATTTTCTTCACAGCGTCAGCAAATCTGCCATAAGTACCTGTGAATTTTTCGAGAGCTTCTTTAGGATCCATGCCTTTTTTAACAGCTTCCATGAATTTACCTAAATGAACGAACTTGTAACCGATAATTTCATCATTTTTATCCAAACCGAGTTCAAGAACGTAACCTTCTGCAACTTCAAGGTATCTAGGGCCTTTCTGCTTAGTTGAGAAAATAGTACCAACTTGAGAACGAAGGCCTTTACCAAGATCTTCAAGACCTGCGCCTACCGGAAGACCGCCTTCTGAGAACGCTGTTTGTGTACGTCCGTAAACGATTTGCAGGAACAGTTCTCTCATTGCTACGTTGATTGCGTCGCAGACGAGGTCTGTATTTAATGCTTCAAGAATAGTTTTACCCGGAAGAATTTCGGCAGCCATAGCTGCAGAGTGTGTCATACCGGAACAGCCGAGAGTCTCGACCAAAGCTTCCTGAATAATACCGTCTTTAACATTAAGAGTCAATTTGCAGGTGCCCTGCTGAGGTGCACAACAGCCGCAGCCGTGTGTCAAACCTGAAATATCTTTGATTTCTTTAGATTTTGTCCATTCTCCTTCCTGAGGGATAGGAGCAGGTTCACCTTTAACACCGCGTTTTACGCAGCACATTTCTTCTACTTCTTTAGTAATTTGTATACGATCCAACATTTTCTATACTCCCTTCGGTTATATACAAGTAAATTTTACCTGCTGAAAGCGTGATGTCAATTATATAAAGGCTAATTACCGGAAGCATTCAGTTTTTTTAACTTTTTCACATCATCATTTTCCCTGAATTCTTCTGCGAGTTTTTTTAATTTTTCATGACGTTTATTTTTAGGCTCCTTATACAATTCGGCAATCTTTTTCTTTGAAAAATCATATTCTTTCATATCTTCCGGGAATAAATCCATTAGCGTAAGTTTAAAATTTTTATAGAAAAAATTTTCGTTAAAATCCAATTCAAATTCATATTTTTGTTTTGCGGAATATTCATTTTGGAAATCTTCAAATGTTGCAAAATCTCTTTTTACAAGTTCGGAGGCGTCGGATAAGTCCATAAGAAACTTACCTTTAAACGCTTCCTCTTCTGCAGGATAAATTTTGCAAATAAGGACATTATTTATAAGTTCTATTTTTTTAGAAGCAATGTCATACTGTTCGCCATATTTTTCTTTAGAACGGAATTTTACAAGTTTTTTACGGATTTTTCTTAATTCAATCCAGTCTGAATCTTCCGCCAGTTTTTTTAATTTGTTCTTAATTGCAGTTGAAGCATTCTTCCTCATGTCTTTATATTTTTCAACTTCCTTGTTATCGACGCTTGAATCAAAATCTTTTAAAATTTCGGATTTCTTATTCAGGTAATCGGTTTTTATTTTCGTCTTAAGTTCTTCAATTTCCTTCAATGGATTGTCAATAACACCTGCTGCGGAATTAGAATTTTCTGAAACAGGAGGAATCGACTTTTTGCCTTTTACTGCGCGATAAATCATAATTGATGCTGCGCCGATAACCGCGAGGGCTCCTAAACCTATCCAGACATTTTCAGCAGCTTTATTCTTCTTACCGGAATTTGGTTTTTTACTTTCCGATTCAGCTTCCGGTTTTTGCGGCAGCACTGTCTGAACCGCGGTGCTTTGCGGTTTTATTAAATATTTATGATTTTGTGATGCAGAATTTATTGAAAAGTCCATCATTTTTTACAAAATACGAACAACATTTTTTTTTGCTATTTGATTTCATAGCCGCTTATCTGGTAAACCTGAATTTCGCCGGCCATCATATCAACTTTCATTTTACCGTTTTCTGATTTCGGAACACTTTCTAAAGTGATAGGAACAAGTTCCGAATCTTTATTGTATTTAGGAATTTTAACGATTCCCTCTTCTGTCGAACGGAAATTTATATTCCCGATTACAATAACTGTATCTTTATTTCCGGAAACTGCATAGGCAAATATTGCAGGATTATTGGTTTTTAAAGGTTTAAAACGTCCTGATGAATAAATAGAATTCACATATTTTTTGAATTCATTAGCGCGGCGGAAGGTGTTTTGCAACTCTAAATCATTTCCGCCCGGCTTTGCCGAGAAATTAAAAATATCTATTTTTCCTCTGTGTACAAAGTAAAAATCATCATCTGTATATGTTTTTGGAGCCTTTTTATTTGCCCAGAAATAAACGTACTTATCGCCGGTATCAAAACCGTCGAGGTAATAAGCATTAACAGGCAATGTTGCATTAAGCCACATTATCATTTTGCTGTATTTAGGGCCGTTCACAAGAATAGGGCTTAACTCATCGTGGGTTGTAAAACTCCCGATAACGCTTTTCGGTTCTGTGAATTTATTTTCAAGATTGTAATCAATATTAACCTGATTCATTAAATCTTTTGCGGTTTTCCAGTTTTTCATATTAAAGTAGCTGCCGTAGTAGCCGTCAAATCCTGCCTCAAGAAGTTTATCATACGGCGTGTAGACAGTATATTCAGAAACTGCATCTTTCCAGGAGTTTGAAGATTCTGCCAGCCATAAAATCTGCGGGTCGCGCTGTCTTGAATAATCAATAAGTTCTTTCCAGAATTTAGCAGGTTTGCTGTGAGCGACGTCAGCCCTTATTCCGTCAACGCCCAGATCCATCATGTAGTCCACAAATTCACGATAAACATTAAATACATCGCGGTTAATAACTGTTTCAGTCCCGCTGTTAAACAATCTTACATCAGTCCAGTCAGCAGGGATTACCGGCTGTCCGGATTTATCTTTCACAAAAAGCTCCGGACGCTGAAGATAAAAATCATACGAACCGCATGCCGGAAGATCCACAATTACTGCAATACCGCGCTCATGAGCTTCATTTATAAATTTTTTAGCCTGTTCTTCCGCCGTAAGCATGGTTTTATCGCTTTTAAGCTGCGGATTTATTGAATTAAAGCCGGCCGCGGAATAGAGAGAACCTGCCGTGCCGAGAGCTTTAGTTTTTCCCACAGGAGTGACAGGCAGAAGATGAATTGCCGTAATACTATTCGCCTGAAGTTCATCAAGTCTTGCGATTGCGTTTAAGAAAGTTCCGCTTTCTTCTCCTTCATCAAAATCAATAATCCCGTTTTTATTAGTATCTTGAGCATTAAAAGTTCTGAGATTAACCGCATAAATAGACGCGGCATGGTTCAAAAAATTCGTGCGCAGGTTATTTACCCAGGCTTCCTTTGCAAACCCCTGCCCCGACACTAGAAACAATACTGCTGCTGTTACCAGAAACTTTTTCATATTCATCATTCTCATATCCCTTGTTTATATAAACAACATGGTATCAGATACTGAAAAATTTTGCAAATATTTAAATATATAAAAATATTGTCTTTAAGATTTATTTCCTCTATAATCAGATTTAGGGAAATGTGAGGTGAACATGAATTTAGAACATTTGAAAAAAGTTGATCCGGAAATAGCAGAACAGATTGAACTTGAATTAAAAAGACAGCAGGAAACAATAGAACTTATTGCAAGTGAAAATATTACATCTCTTGCGGTAATGGAAGCTGCAGGAAGCGTTTTAACAAACAAATACGCTGAAGGCAAACCTCACAAAAGATTTTATAACGGCTGTGAACACGTTGATGTGATTGAAGAAATTGCACAGAAACGCGCCTGCGAACTTTTTGGCATGGATCATGCAAACGTCCAGCCGCATAGCGGTGCTCAGGCTAATATGGCTGTATTTATGTATTGCCTGAAACCGGGAGATAAAGTTCTCGGGATGGATTTATCAAACGGCGGCCACCTTTCCCACGGCTCGCCTGTTAATTTTTCAGGACTTTACTTTGATGTAAAAAGCTACGGAGTTGATGAAAACGGAAATATTGACTACGACGACGTTAGAAAAAAAGCTCTTGAACATAAACCAAAACTCATTATCTGCGGGGCAAGCAATTATTCAAAAATAATTGATTTTAAAAAGTTCAGAGAGATTGCTGACGAAGTCGGTGCATATCTTTTAGCGGATATCGCACATATTGCGGGGCTGGTTGTCTCAGGACTTCATCCGTCGCCTGCCCCTTACGCTGATTTCGTGACGACAACAACACACAAATCTCTCCGCGGGCCGAGAGGCGGAATTACTATGTGCAAGGCCGAACACGCAGCAGGTATTGATAAAGCTATCTTCCCGGGAATGCAGGGCGGTCCTTTAGAACATATTATTGCAGCAAAAGCTGTTGCTCTTCTTGAAGCTTCAAAACCTGAATTCAAAGAATACGCAAAACAGATTATAAAAAATGCAAAAGCTCTCGCGCAGGGGCTTATGGATGAAGGTATGGATATTGTAGGCGGCATGACAGAAAACCACCTTATGACACTTGATTTGAGAAGAACCGGCAAAACCGGAAAAGATATGGCAAACGTCCTGGAAAAAGTCGGAATTACCGCAAATAAAAACACTGTTCCAAACGACCCGCAGAGTCCTTTTGTAACATCAGGGATACGTCTCGGTACTCCTGCCGTTACAACAAGAGGTTTCAAAGAAGATGATATGACGGAAGTGGCAAAAATTATTGCCTCCGCAATCTTTTCATCCGATAATGAACAGGGATTGCAAAACCTGAGAGAACGTTCTCTGAAACTTTGCAAAAAATACCCGCTCTACGCGGATTTCTAATAAAGCGCAGATGCCTGTAACGTGGCAGCGCCCGAATAAAAGGAAAAATCAGGGATGATTATTAAACTAACTCACGCTCATATTATAGGAACAATTATTGCATACATTTTCGGTGTATTCCTTGTTCCTCTAGTAATAAGTTTCTCCAAAAAAGAAGGACTTGTAGATTTACCCAATGAAAGAAAAATCCATAAAACGCCGATATCACGAATAGGCGGTGTTGCCATCTGGACAAGTACTATGCTGACATTTCTATGTCTTGTGTTTTTAAGCTACTATCCTTACGGAAGCCTTTTATCCGGAATTCTGCTCGGAAGTTCCCTGATGTTTTTACTCGGGCTTGTGGATGATATTTATAATCTCAATGCAAAATTTAAATTATTCATACAAATCTCCATAGCAACCCTCGTTTATCTTCTCGGGGTACAAATCAATACCGTACCGTTTTTTGGAGGCATGGATTTAGGGTTATGGTCATATCCGATTACAATTCTCTGGATTGTTGGGATAAGCAACGCGCTGAATTTTATTGATGGTGTAGACGGACTTGCAGGATCTGTTACAACGGTGAACGCGATTACTCTCGCGATAATCGCTGTTGCCATGACCCCGCCGAACCCGATTATTGCACTGGTAGGGTTTATCCTTGCAGGTTCAATGCTCGCATTCTTAACCTACAACTTTAACCCCGCCAAAATCTTTATGGGAGACAGTGGCGCCCTCTTTTCAGGATTTTTGCTTGCAACAATATCTATAACAGGTGTTATGAAAGCCGCAACTTTTGCAATTCTTCTGCCTTTTGTTGTATTGGCAGTTCCTATTATGGATATTACCTATTCTTCTTTACGCAGAATTTCAAAAGGGAAATCGCCTTTCGTTGCTGACGCCGAACATATTCACCATAAACTTCTTCATGCCGGATTTTCCCAGAAAAAAACCGTCGTAATACTTACATCTGTTGCGATTATTGCAGGTGCACTGGCTTCCCTGTTTATGGGCGGAAGCACAATTAAACACTATTTCACTTACATTATAATAATTGTTATTATAATGTTGTTACTAAACTTCATCAAGGTATTGACAAAAAAATAACATCGTGTTATTATACTATACGGATTTGATTACTCAGTTTTAGGTAGTTTATTTAGGATAATTATTTAAAATATTTAAGTGCAAATTCACCTATAAACACTTCGATTAAGACTTTTTCAAAAAGCCTTAATGAGCAGGTGTATGTTTCGAGGTACTTAGTTAAGTAAGGGTTTATTAACTATGAAAGCACATTCTGTTGAATCAAACAACAATTTTTCTACAATTGTAAAAGCAACCGCAATCGGCGGCGCTGCAGGTTATCTGGGTAAACTGTGGTATCCTTTGACGACTGACGAAATGGATGAAGAATTCAAAGGCGCTATGGAGATTATTAAAAAAGAATCAAAAAAAGCAAAACACAAGGCTATTGAGGATATAAGAAAAATTCCTCAAAAAACGCTTGCGCAGGATACTTTTATTAAAATTGTCGATTCGAACAATGCTCTGAAAGCTGCCAATCCTAAAGCTGATACAACAAAAAATACTTTTAGAATTCTTAAAAAAGCTCATCTAAATGAAGCGGATTCAATTCAGTTTAAAAATATCGTCTCTGCAGTTCAGGCACGCGCACATCACTTTAACAAAGTATGTTCAAAGGCTTACAAAAACGTAATCAGAGACAAACGATCAACTCCGTGGTTTATTGCAGCAGGCGCTGTAGTCGGCTTTATCGGAGGGGTCGGACACAATATTTTAAAATCAGACGTATAATTTGCATTAATTATTTTCTGAAATTCAAGAGGCATTCATTCCCACCGAGTGCTTCTTTTTTTATTCGAAAAATTAAGTGAAGAGTGCTGGAGAGAAGTGAAGAATTCTCTAATTCCCTCGCCCCTTGAGAGATACAAAGGGCGCTGGCGAGGAACGAGCCTTGCGACCCTGTATGCCTTGTGCTGAGGGCTGAATTTGTTAATGAGCGTGAGCGAGTTTACAAATTCGGGTGAGTGGTAAAGAAGTTACAAAGTTACAAAGGCGCTAAGTTGTTTTAATAAAAGACACGTCATTCCGGAAGTGTAGAAAAACTGATTGAAGCGGAAGCTGAAATCAAGTTTTTCAAGCTATGCGGAATCGCATAACAGTCAAATGTAACAATATTGCGATTCCGGGGTCGGAGCCCGGGATGACGTTAATTCAATGAGGGATATCCTTCTCCCCCTCGCAGCCTGGTTTATCACTATTTTAAAAACATCTTAGACCGTTCTTTTTTAATTTTTGCAATAGTTTGAGGATAATTTCCGCCGATTAAATCTCCTACAGATTTGTATAATTTCAAAATCGCATGCTCAATATTTTTATGGTTCATGGAGACCATATCGCAAGCCATTTCTTCATTTGATAACGCGAGCCGTGTCATATCTCGGAACCCGCTTGCTGCAATCTCAAGCGCAAGCGGGTTATCGCCTGCGGCAAGAAAAAGCGCTTGTGAAATTACCATCGGCATGTGTGATATCATAGCCGCGGCCTCGTCATGTTTTTGAGGAGTAGTAATAACAGGCTCAGCGCCAAGAACTTTTATTATGGAAATAAGCCGGTCACTTTCTCCGAATACGGGTGTCACAACCCACTTTGCCCCATTAAAAAGCCCTTCAAAAGAATTTTCAAATCCTTTATGTTCTGTTCCTGCCATCGGGTGTGACGGAACAAATTTATAAGGACGTCTTTTTTCACAGACAAATTCTTTTAAGCTGCAAACATCAGTAACAACAGTTTCCGGCTGCAGAAATCCTTCTAATTCATCAAGGATTTTAAGAGTTTTATTCATTGGAGAACAAACAAAAACGACATCTCTGTCTTTTAATGCGTCATAACTTTTATAAATACCATCACCGTTCTGGGAATTAGAAACCGCAATAACGTCATATCCTTTACCCTTCAAATCTTTAAAGATTGAGCCACCAATTAATCCTAAACCGATAATTCCTATTTTTTCCATCACAAAACCTCCGCTATATATATTATACAGGATTTTGGGGTGGAAGTGAAGAGTGGCAAGAAATACTCGAGGGAGAAAACGTCATTTCGAGTACTCTGTCGAACAAAAGGTGACTAAATATCACGTTTTGTGAGGGGGAAGAAGCAATCCAGCTTTTTGATAAGTGAAGAGTGAAAGGTGAGGGGTGAATGGTTCAATAAAAATAATTGAAACCTGAACGGATGAACGGTTTTCTTTTAAATCCCTCTCCCCTTGAGGGAGAGGGTGCCCGAAGGGCGGGTGAGGGGTGTTTGTGGGGGCGGAATACGGAATTGCGAAAAACGAATTGTTACTATTGCTTAACAATCAACCCTCTTGCTCCTCTGCTTCATAAAATTTTACAAAGCTGAAAACTATTGAAAATTCTTTATTCAAGCCGCTTGAATCCACCCCAAAATTCAAAGAGCCACTTTAAAAATAAAAGAAAACGAGTTATATTAAATATATCTAAAGGATATCTAAATAATATCCAATATAACGAAAGGTAACAAAATCCTTAAAAAATTCAAGAACGCAGAATCAAAGTCCGATAAGTAACAGGTGAAGTCCGGCAGTAAGGTCAAAAGCAAAAGGTTACAAGCCAAAAGCTTGAAACCTGCGACAAGAAGCCCAAGCGGGCAACGGCATAAGCCAAGGCGAAACAGAACGATCGGCGACCAAGCCAAAAGCTCAAGGGGCAAGAACATTACAAAGTGGACGAAGTGAACCCAAAGCTAAAGAAAGCGAGGATTTGACATGAAGAGATATAACGGTCTGAAATACGCTTATAATAATAATTTCGGGGGGGGGGCGTTTTAAAAGCCTTTCTCTGTGCTAGTTTTCTGGGTTTTTCGACCTTGAGTGCAAGCGCGGCGGATATGACGCCGACTCTCGGAGAAGACAGCGCGTACACCGTGACTAAAGTCATTGAAGCAGGTGAAAGCACAATCCTCACTTATGAAATAAACAAAGATACATACGAACTCACACCTCACTATTATGGGATAGAGTTTAAAAAAGATTTTGGTGCAGTTGGTGTAGTCGGTGCAATCCCTACTTATTTAAAATGGCAAGAGTCTGACGGAAGTTATCGCGTTATAGACGGATCTGCTGAGTATAATGATATTATTTTTTGGAGCGATCCTTCAATTTCGTATGAGAGAGTTACAGATAATCAGAACGGTCTAAATATAACACATGGGTTTACTGGATTGCATTCAAACACTCATGGCGGAGCAATTTCAAATACTAACGGTTCTCAAATAGGAGATATACATGGAGATTTTCTCAATAATTCAACTATAACAACGCAGAATAACGGTGACGGTGGTGCTATTTATAATAATGATAGTATTACAGGAGATATAAAAGGGCATTTTGTGGGGAATTTTTCACAAGGCAATGGTGGTGCTATATACAACTATAATAATAGCGAAATTGGTGATATTGAAGGTGACTTTATTAGAAATACTTCAGCAGGCACAGCAGGTGTAATTTATAATGGTACCAATTCCATTATTGGTGACATAAAAGGTAGTTTTATAGAGAATTCGGCTGCATTTGGTGGCGGTGTAATACGTAATACAGAAAGCCAGATTGGTAATATTGATGGTTTATTTATAAAAAATTATTCCGGACAGCGTGGTGGGGCCATTTGTAACGAAAATAATTCAACTATAATGGATATAAATGCAGATTTTATTGAAAATTCTGCGGATAAATATGGTGGAGCTATTCATAATACAAATAGTGAAATGGGAAGTATCACAGGAGATTTTATCGGTAATACTACCGGTTTTGGCGGTGGTGCTATATATAATGACAGAACTATAGCTGATATTTCAGGCAATTTTATAGGTAATTCATCCGAAGAAAGAGGGGGGGCAATCTTTAATACAGGAGATATTACAGGTAGTATTATAAATTCTTCCTTTATAAATAACTACATAAATTACAATGGAACCCCTGATTTGGATGGACCGCAGGGTGCTGCTATATATACCAATAAAGATCTTAATATAATTGCGGATAATGATAGCAGTATATTCAGCGGAAACTACACAGAAACCGCGGATGGCGTCCGAGATGATAACGCAATATACGTGGATGGAGCAACGTTGAGTTTTGACCTAAAGAATGGGGGCTCAATAGTAATGAAGGATAACATCGACGGCACGAATGACTACGAGGTAAATATAACCGGCGATGATAAAGAGATGACGACATTTTATATGCATAACGATATCCGCAACAGTATTTTATCCGCAGGCAACACAACGCTGCACACGATAAATGACGAAGTGCATACGTACAATGTGAATAGTTTTACACTGACCGGCGACACGAACTTTGTAGCAGATGTAGACCTAGCAGGAGAGGATATGGACAAAATAGAATCGGACAGCTATGGTACGCATATGGGCAATCTTCATGTCATCGGAATGAATCTTTTGAACGACGCCCCAGCCGGCCGCGACACAACGGAGATATACTTTGCCCAGCCTGGCTTGATGAATAATGTCGTAAACGGCACCGGCGAACTTCCGGATCAATACCAGACCGCGTACACCCCAATCTATAAGTACAATGTAGACTACGAAGTCCGTGAAGATGACGGCGGCTACTTCTTATTCACCCGCGGCGGCGGCGCAGATACCGGCAACCCATCTGACAACTTCAACCCAGCAGTCCTGAATACTCCTGTTGCAAACCTCGCAGCGGGTCAGGCAACAATAAACGAAACGTTCAAATACGTGTTTGAGCACGCGGACGCGTTCACGCAATTGCCATCCATGGAACGAATGGCGCAGATAAAGAACGATTACTATGCCTTAAGCACGGACTACAACGAGAACTTGGGCAACAGCTTAACCGGCCTTGCGCCTGAATTCCACAACGACGGCGCGTGGGTGCGGCCGTATGTAACCTTTGAGAGCATGAACCTTAAAAACGGCCCGGATGTCGACGCCATCACATACGGAACCTTAATCGGTTTCGATAGTGACTTTGAAGACTTCGGCCACGGCTGGACAGGTGTCACAACAGGATATGTCGGCTACAACGGCTCCCAATTAAGCTACTCGGGCAACGACACGAGTATGAACGGCGGCTTACTCGGCGTAACACAAACCTTCTATAAGGGCGACTTCTGGACAGCAATCACAGCCTCTGCCGGCGCCTCAGTAGGTGAAACAAGCACAATGTACGGAAGCGAAGATTTTACATCTTTACTTGCGGGTATCGGCTCAAAAACAGGCTACAACTTTGAATTCAAAGAAGGCAAATATATTTTACAGCCAATAATGTTCTTGTCCTACACGTTCGTAAACACATTCGACTACACCAATGCCGCAGGCGTGAAAATCAAATCCGACCCTCTGCACACAATCCAATTAAACCCGAGTGTAAGATTTATAGCGAACCTGAAAAACGGCTGGCAGCCGTACGCGTCAGTTGGTATGGTTTGGAACCTCTTGAACCAGACGGATACAACAGCAAACGGCATTTCGTTACCTGATATGCACGTAAAACCGTATGTAGAGTATGGCTTGGGTGTCCAGAAGCGCTGGGCGGATAAGTTTACGGCATTCTTCCAGACGATGATACGAAACGGCGGGCGAAACGGTGTCGCCCTCACCGGCGGTTTCCGCTGGAGTTTGGGCAAAGACCCTGACGAGACAGTGAATAACGCAACCAAGGTGAAAAAAGTAATAAAAACCTTGGACACCAAAGTCGCAGGGAAATAAATTTCCCCCTTTACAAGTGGGGTAAATCTTCTCCCCTCTCCCGCTGGGAGAGGGTGTCCGAAGGACAGGAGAGGGTGGAAAGGAGTGAAGGAGTGAAGGAGTGAAGTGGCAGCTTCTTTTTTTGTTGAACAATTCATCATTCACCATTCACTCTTATTAACCCCTCACCCGAATTTCTAAGCTCACCAAAGTTCGCTAAGAAATTCCTCCCTCTCCCTCAAGGGGCGAGGGTAAATCCAAAAATCCCCCTTTTACAAAAGGGGTAAGTTTTTTCCCCTCTCCCTTTGGGAGAGGGTGTCCGAAGGACAGGAGAGGGTGGAAAGTAGTGAAGGAGTGAAGTGGCAG
>CALUTK010000047.1 GCA_944323675.1 Candidatus Gastranaerophilales bacterium
CCGTTTGTATTTATTTTCTCAACACGCTCTCGCACATGCTCCCGCTATCGTTTCGAAAACAAACCCAACCGGCCGTGCAATAGTTGTCATTGAGTCCTAAGTGAAAGAATCTTTTGAAGTAACAAATAAAAGATACCACGACCGTTTGTATTTGTTTTCTCAACACGCTCCCGCACATGCTCCCGCTATCGTTTCGAAAACAAACCCAACCGGCCGTGCAAGAGTTATCTTTGGGTCCTAGATTTCGAGGAAGGGTCATCAATGAAAAGTTAACAAACTCCTTGTAAAGAGAGGTTGCGCGAAGTGCCGGAGGGATTACCTATCTTCCCTCTCCCTCTGGGAGAGGGTGGCACATAGTGCCGGGAGAGGGTTGACAAAAAAAATCCCCCTATCTCCCCTTTGCAGTGGAGTAAGTTCCCTTCAAGAGTCGAGGGAGAAGCCGTCATTGCGAGCGATAGCATTTAAGAACTTATCTTTTTTTGTTTTTTGTGTTTTTTTGATTACGCGGCTGCTGATTATGAGGATGGGCAGAATATGATGTCTGGATACGTTTTACGGAATAAACATCAGGGATTGCCTGAATACAGTTAATTACCTTTTTCAGGGTTTCGACGTTATCAAGTTCTATCCCGAGTTCTATAACTCCGATACGGTTACTTTTTGATTTTACGTTTGCATAATTGATATTGATATTGTTATCAGATACTGCAGCGATAATATCTTTTAAAAGTCCCATTTTTTCGCCTGTTTCAATGCGGATAGTTGTTGAATATGTTTTATTAATATTCTGACCTGACCAGTGAATATCCATTAATCTTTCAGGCTGGACATTTTCGAGGGTTTTGCAGTCTATGCGGTGAACGGAGACTCCTTTTGAACGGGTTACAACCCCGACTATAGGTTCCCCGGGAATTGGCGAGCAGCAACGGGCAAATGAATACATTAAACCTTCCAGACCGACAATATCTTTTTCGGATTTTTTTCTGTTAGATGTGTGGAAAGCATTTTCTACTGTTTTTTGCTGTGGCTTTTTTAGTTTATTTATAACTTTATTAACTGTTGTTTCGCCATAACCGAGGGCTGCAAAGAGGTCGTCTGCACTCTGGTAATTCATGACTTTTGCGACTTTATCAAATTCGTCCTGTTTCATATAGTCGTCAAAAACGGCTTTTGTGAGTTCGTGTTCAAGATTAGCTTTGCCTGTTTCAAGGTGAGCTTCGCGGTTATTTTTCTTGAACCACTGTTTAATTTTAGAGGCTGCCTGTTTTGTGACAACAAAGTTAAGCCAGTCAAGCCGCGGGGCAGGCGTTTTTGAGGTTAAAATCTCAACTATATCGCCGTTATTGAGTTTGGTGTCAAGCTGCGCAATTCTGCCATTTATAAGGGCGCCTACAGTTTTGTTGCCGACTTCAGAGTGGATACGGTAGGCAAAGTCCACAGGAGTGGCATTTTTTGGAAGGTCGAATACATCGCCGTTCGGAGTGAATGCAAACACCTGATCAGAGAAAAGGTCTAATTTTACGGAATTTACGTAATCCTGAGCGGACGTCATATCTTTATCGTATTCAACGAGTTTTCTCATCCAGGAGAATTGTCTGTCGGATTGGGCGTCCGCTTTTTGGGAGCCTTTTTCTTTGTATCTCCAGTGAGCGGCAACCCCGTATTCCGCTACTTCGTGCATTTCCCATGTTCTAATCTGGACTTCCAGAGGTTTTGAACGCGGCCCAATTACTGAGGTGTGAAGGGATTGATACATGTTACCCTTTGGCATTGCGATGTAATCTTTGAACCTCCCGGGAATCGGCTTAAATTGAGAATGAATAAGCCCTAGAACTTCGTAGCATTCTTTTTCCGTATCAACAATTACGCGAACTGCAGTAATATCGTAAAGTTCGTGAAAGGCAAGGTTCAGACGCTTCATTTTTGCGTAAATACTGTAATAGTGTTTGGCACGTCCCGTAATCTGTGCGTTTATACCGCTTTTTTTGACGTCTTTTGAAATCTTATCTATTAAAAGTTGAACCGTCATTTCTCGTTCCGCTTTTGTCTGGGAAACAAGCTGTGCGATTTCAAAATATTTGTCGGGTTCAAGATACCTGAGTGATAAATCTTCAAGTTCTGCTTTTATTTTATAGATACCTAAGCGGTTTGCGAGCGGGGCAAAGATATCAAGAGTTTCTCTTGCAATTTTCTGTTGTTTTTGTGTTGCCATGAAGTTGAGTGTCCGCATATTATGCAGGCGGTCTGCAAGTTTAAGGAAGATAATCCTTATATCATTAGCCATTGCAATAAATAAACGACGGAAATTTTCTGCCTGACGTTCTTCCTTAGATTTAAACTGCAATTTCCCGAGCTTTGTAACCCCCTGAACAAGCGTCAGAACATCTTTGCCGAATTTTGCTTCAATTTCTTCAGGTTTGGTATCAGTATCTTCTAAAATATCATGCAGAAATGCCGCAATAACCGTATGAGTATCAGCTTTTAAATTGACAAGAATTTTTGCGACTTCAACCGGATGGATAATATATGGTTCTTCAGAAACTCTGTATTGACCATCGTGAAGTTTCTCCGCAAAATGGAAGGCTTCTTCTATTTTTTCAATATCCGCCTCTTCCCTGTTTTGCGCGATTAGTGTTTGCTTAATTTCATCAAATAGCGATTTTTCTGACATGATATAATAATATTACGAATATTATTTCGTAATTTCAAGAAAAAACGGCAAATTTCATACATAAGGATTACTGATGTCAAAAGACGACGGCTTAATTATAAAATTAAAAATTTCACCGAATGCTTCCAAAAACGAAATTATAAAAACGGAAGAAGGGGTTAAGGTAAAGATTACGGCGCAGCCAGTAGACGGCAAGGCTAATAAAGCTTTGATTGAATTTTTGTCAAAGCATTTCAAAATTCCGAAATCCTCTATTGAAATCCTCCGCGGGGAAACATCTAAAGAAAAAACTCTATTGATAAAAACCCAGGATGATGATAAAATTTCCATTATAAAAAGCGTTTTACAATAAACCCTTTGTGCAGGGTTTGAAATGAAAGGAGTTATGGTAAATGAAGAAAAAAATAACGGCACTGCTTGCCGGATTGTTTCTTTTAGGCGGATTGTCAGTATCGGCGCTTGATAAGCATGCTGAAACTCTGGCACTCCTTCCAACAATGAATACTGAATCAACGGCTCAAAATAGAATCTGGGTCGGAACTTTCCAGCTTGTGTGGAATGATTTGATGGACGGCATTGTGAAAGGGCCTGTTATATTCAAAGGCAAAAAATCTATTACAGCAGAACAGCTTAACAAACAGGATTTTACAAAGGAAATGCTTTCTGAAAATTCTTACTACACAAAATACGGAGAAACTTCTCCTGAACTCAAAAAAGCAATAGAAGAAGGCATAAAAGAAAAATTCAACGAAACAAGCGATGTGCTGGATTCTGCAGATTGGACGCCGGGGGCTGAAAAATACACCCTCTATGCTATGCTGAAAAAAGATTTCAAATTCCTCACCGCGTTTGATAAATTAAAACAGGAAAAATTCGGCAAAAATAAAGAAAAAGTTCAATATTTCGGCATAGATAAAAATAGTGACAAAATCCTCGATGAAACGGTTCATGTAATGTTCTATAATTCGTCAAAAGATTTTGCTGTTGTAATTTATACCCAGACAGATGATGTTCTTTATTTATACAGAACAAATGATGATAAAACTTTTGACAAATTATATTCAGATATGTTTGTAAAAAGAGCAAAATATGACGGTACAACGGATTTTACAGAAAAAGATCTGCTAAAAGTCCCGAATATTGCACTCTATAAAGAACAATCATTTGATGAACTGTGCAACAGGCCTATTAAAGATACGAATATGCAGCTTGATAAAGCCTTAGAAACAGTGGATTTCAAAATGGATAACGAAGGCGTAAAACTGAAAAGCGAGGCAATAATTGCAACAAAAATGTCAGCCTTGCTTCCGGCTAAAAAAGTTAAACCTAGAAAATTCTATTTTGATAATACATTTGTAATGTTTTTGCAAGAACAGGGGAAAGACAAACCTTACTTTGCAATGAGGGTAACAGATGTTGCCGCAATAAACAAAACAGCAAGAAAATAAAAAAATATGTAAATTCAGGCTGAGGTTTTATAAAAACCTCAGCCTTTTTTATGAATTAATAATACAAATTCTGGAGGATACTCATAATAAAGGTATTATTATATAATAAATAATTAAGTATATGTCGTAATTTTAAAAGGGAATAAGGATGCATAATTTTCTTAATAGGTTGTTTTTTGTGTTTGTTTCTCTTATGGTTGTTTTGCAGCCGGCTTACGCCCGTGTCCGCCACAGAGGCTCGCACAAGTCTTATATAATTGAATTTGCAATGCTCGGAGCGCTAGCGCTGTACTTTTACGTCAAAGATAAAGCTTAATAGAAAATAGAAAACGGATAAATTTTATGGCTAAGGTTAAATCAAAATGGGTTTGTACAGAATGCGGATATGAAACAGCAGGATATTTAGGCAAATGCCCTGAATGCGGTTCGTGGGGAAGTTTAGTTGAAGAAGTTCAGTTCTCAGAAAAACTGCCGAACGCCGCAGCAAATGAATTTATTAATACGGAAAAACCGACCCTTTTAAAAGATATTAAAGTGGATGAAAGCGTCAGGGTTTCAACAAATATTCCCGAATTTGACAGGGTTTTAGGCGGCGGGTTTGTTCAAGGGTCACTGGTGCTACTCGCTGGAGACCCCGGAATCGGTAAATCCACGATTACTCTGCAAACCTGCGGAGAACTTTGTAAATCCGGGAAAAAAGTTCTCTATATCTCGGCAGAAGAAAGCGCGGCACAATTAAAACTCCGTGCCGAACGCCTCGGGATTAATTCTGATAATCTTTATATCTACCCCCAGACTAATATGGAAAATATCAAATCCCAAATAGAAGAAATCTCACCTGATTTTGTCGTTGTAGATAGTATTCAGGCAATATATTCAAACAATGTCCCGAGTTCAGCCGGATCCGTTTCGCAAATCCGCGAGTGCTGTAATATTTTAATGCATATCGCAAAAAGTAAAAATATTACAACTATTGTAATCGGACACGTTACAAAAGACGGAAATATCGCAGGGCCGAAAGTTCTTGAGCACATGGTGGATACTGTTATTTATTTTGAAGGAGATAAATTCAAATCCTACAGAATGCTCCGTTCTATGAAGAATCGTTTTGGCAACACATCGGAAGTAGGAATTTTTGAAATGGAGGCAACGGGACTCAGATGTGTTTCAAACCCTAATGAACTTTTTCTTAACGAGCGCTCTCAGGTAGCCGCTCCCGGAAGCGCTATTATTGTAACAAATGAAGGTACAAGACCTTTGATGGTGGAAATTCAGGCGCTTGTCGGAATGACTTCATACCCGACGCCAAGGCGGGTTACAAACGGGGTTGATATAAGCCGTCTGCACCAGATTCTAGCGGTTCTTGAAAAACGAGTCGGGCTTAATCTTTCAAAACAGGATGTCTATGTAAACGTTATGGGAGGAATTGACGTCGATGAACCGAGCGCGGATTTAGGGATTGCACTTGCGGTTGCGACATGCGCCCGTGACGTTGTTGTTGACAGCCAGACAGTAATAATAGGCGAAATCGGACTCTCAGGCGAAATTCACCCCGTAAATAATATTGAAAAACGCCTCAATGAAGCAGCTGCAACAGGATTTAAAAAAGCTATTATACCGTACGCAAACGATGTTCCTCAGGATTTAAAGAAAATAGAAATCGTAAAAGTAAAACGATTAATGGACGCCATCGCCGCCTGCGTTTCAGTGCAAGCGTGAAGAATGCCCTTTCAAGGTCAGAGGGACTGTGTAAGCGGTGTAGGGGGGGATTTTGAAAGAAGAGAAGAGGATTGCAGTATGATAGATAGAATCGCAAAACAAAAATCCCCCCTTTAATTTCCCCTTTACAAAGGGGATAAAGATTTCAACCTTCCTCGCAAAGCGGAGGAAGCGCGTCAGCGGTGGAGTGGAAACAAAAATTAGATAAGTTTACCTCCCTTGTAAAGGGAGGTGGCGCAAGGCGCCGGAGGGATTAGCTATGTACTATCACAATAAAAATTTAACACATTATGCCAAAGAATTGCGTAAAAATATGACATTTGAAGAACGCGAATTGTGGTATAAATTCCTAAGGCAATATCCGGTACGGTTCCTTCGCCAGAAAGTTATAAATAATTATATTGTTGATTTTTATTGTTCAAAAGCAGCTTTGATTATTGAAATTGACGGCGGCCAACATTATGACGATGAAGCTTTGAAGAAGGATGAGTTGAGAGATAAAGAATTGGAGAATTTGGGATATAAGGTTTTACGATTTACCAATACGGATATAAAAAATCACTTTGAAGAAGTTTGCATTATGATAGATAGAGTTGTAAAATCAAAAATCCCCCTTTAGTTCCCCCTTTACAAGGGGGATAAAGCTTATTACCTCCCTTGTAAAGGGAGGGGACCGCGTCAGCGGTGGAGGGATTAAAGTAATTATTTTTGTTTCTGAACACCTTTTGCGTCTTTTACTATAAACGGCCTTACAAATGCCCAGGTGCCGTACAATGAGGTTAAAAGTCCCGCCGCCATTGTGCCTTTGAATAACTTCGGATGTTTTGTCTTGTTAAAAAGTCCGCCTAGCGTCACAAGGGTTGTCCCCGTCATTATTCCGAGATACCCTTTGAAAATAGTCCGCGGTACCACAATAGTGTCCGTCATATCAGAGGAATTCTTTGTCTTTTCATGTATTCTATCCAGCCAGCTTGCCCTGCGCTCCGGACTATTCCCTTTAAATTCAACTGTGCTTATTCTCTGTAATTTCATTATTAGGTCACCTGTATCTAATATAGTGCCGGCGCTTTCCATCAAATCAACACCGCTGCGCGCTTATCTTTTATTATATTATAAATGCGTAAATTTAAAAATTTGCTCTATAAACATTAATGTTTTCTTAATAATTCAGACGGTCTAAACCTATTGATTAGTTTTTTTGTTGATGATATAAAAAACATGTTATAGATTTACAGAATAAGAAGGAGTAAATACTTATGGTAAATGTAGCAATTAACGGTTTTGGTAGAATCGGTCGTAATACATTACGTGCCGCTATCAGAGAAGGTATTTTTGACAAAATTAATTACGTTGCAATCAACGACCCAGGTTTGAAACCAGCAGAAGCTGCTTTGCTTTTCAAACACGATTCAGTTATGGGTAAATTTGATGGTACTGTTGAAGCTTATGAAGAAGGTATCATTGTTAACGGTAAAAAAATTAAATTCTTTGCAGAAAAAGATCCTGCTCAATTGCCTTGGAAAGATTTAGGTGTTGAAGTTGTTGTTGAATCAACAGGTTTCTTCACAGATGCAGAAAAAGCTAAAGCTCACATTACTGCCGGCGCTAAGAAAGTTATCATTTCTGCTCCAGCTACAAACGAAGATAAAACTATCGTTTTAGGCGTTAACGACAAAGAATACGATCCTGCTAAGCACAATGTAATTTCAATGGCATCTTGCACAACTAACTGCTTGGCTCCTGTAGCTAAAGTTATCGACGAAAAATTCGGTATTGTTAAAGGTTTGATGACAACTGTTCACTCATATACAGGTGACCAGAGAATCTTAGACGCAGGTCACAAAGACCCTCGTCGTGCTAGAGCAGGCGCTTTGAACATCGTTCCTACAAAAACAGGTGCTGCTAAAGCTGTTGCTCTTGTTTTACCTCAATTAAAAGGTAAATTGGACGGTTTCGCTATGAGAGTTCCTACTCCGGACGTTTCTCTTGTTGACGTTGTATTCGAACTTTCTAAAGACGTTACTGTTGAAGAAGTTAACGCAGCATTAAAAGAAGGGGCTGACGGTCATGTTCTTTGCTACACTGAAGAACCGCTTGTATCTTCTGATTATATCGGAACTTCTCAATCTTCTACAGTTGATGCTTTATTAACTCGTGTAATGGGCGGCAATCAGGTTAAAATCATTTCTTGGTATGATAACGAAATGGGTTATTCTACAAGATTGGCTGAAACAACTTTGATGGTTGCTTCTAAACTGTAATTGATTTAACCATTAAATATTAGAAAGGAGTCGTAAGCTTTACGGCTCCTTTTTTGTATACACTTGTATAATTTATTTCTTCTTCATTCATTGTTTAATATTATCTGAAAGAGAGGTAAAAATTATGAGAGCTTTAAAAATCATTTCTTATATTCTGATAATTATTGGTGCCTTAAACTGGGCTCTGGTCGGGATTTTTAATATTGACCTTGTTGCGCTTTTGTTCGGCGAAATGACCTTGTTTGCAAGAATCATATATATCTTAATTGGTTTTGCTGCAATTGTTTCTATCGCGACAACTTTCAGAGAAATTTTTGAAAGATAGTCAGTCTATCAAGAAACATGTTGTTATTGCAGAGAATTTAAATATTGTTCGTTAGCTTTGAGGGTATTTTCCGTTGCAACTATAGAGTAAATAGGTTTTTGCTTAAATATGTAGTTAGCGGCGTTATAAATATCCTCAGGGGTTACGGAATCTATGGCTTTAAGGAGTTCATTTCCTCTTGTAAGTCCATAAGGGGACAGCAGCCCTTCGTCAAGCGTGTAGGTCTTTTCTTCTCCGCTTTCGTTTTGGGCAAAGATGCTGTTTTTCAGGGCGAGTTTTGCGCTTTCAAGTTCTTTATCCGTTACTTTTTCTGTTTTTAATTTGTTAATATGTTTTTTAAAACCTTCTATAGATTTTTGAAGGTTATCGTAGCTTATTTCACCGGTATCATTGTTTTCGGTGGTAGTGCTTATTGTAAGTTCAAGGGCACATGTGTCGTAGATATTGCGCACGTTAGATCGTACGGAATAAGCCAGCTTTTGCTGTTCTCTCAGATCACTGAATAATCTTGAAGACGGACCGCCTCCTAAAATTTCATTTAAAAGTTCAAGCGTGGCTGTATCTTTAAGGTTGTGGCTGATGTTGAACTTATATGCCATTATTATTTTAGCCTGATTTTTGGAGTGAACATCTGTCAGGACTTTTGTCTGTGCCTGCGGGGTAAAATTTCTATAAACAAGAGGTTTAAATTCTTTAGCTTTCGGGAATCCAGCCGCTTCATTAAATACAATATTTTTAAGCTCAGGCCGGTCAGCAAATGGTGCAGAAATAACAATGGAAGTCTTTGCTGATGATATAAGTTCATTGTAGAGTTTTTTGATATCATCAAGGGTTATATTGTCAATGCTTTTTAGAATTTCTTCATTAGTGTGACCGAGCATTGTGCCGTTAAAAAGTTCTTTATTAAGTTTATTATAAGGGCTTTTTTCAGCGTGTATAAGATCATCTTTAAGGTTATTTTTCATATTTTGCAGCACGTGTTCAGTGAACCGTGGTGCCAGAAGAACTTCTTTTGCGTTTCTAAGTGCAGCTTGAAGTTCAGCTGCATCGCAGGTTGTATTTACAAGGATATTCTTATCGCTTGCCGTAAAATTATGTACAATGCCTTTTTTAGCATTAGCTGTTGAATATTGAGTTTTGGTTCTATAAATAGAGCCTTCGTTTAAAATATCACAGAGGAGGTATGGGACTGCGGCTTTTTCGGTTTTGACAGGGGTATTCGAATGGAATGTTATTATAAATGATGTATTAGGTGTTTTTGTATTATTCAAAACCAGTCTCATGTTATTTGACGGAATATCATATTCTTTTACATTATCCATATTGACAGCCTTATTCCGTCCGGTGAATGTAATATTTTTTGTTTTATTATAATTTTCCTGAATATTTGAGGCGTTTTGCGGGTGAACAACAGTTATTGCAGTTTTTGATAAATCAAAGTATTTTCTTGCAATGTTTTTGATATCAGCCGGAGTTAATTCGTTTATTATTTTTTCATAGTCTTTTATAAGATTAATATTGTTTTCAAGAAGTGCTTCCCCTACCAGATTGTTAATATCTTCTGAGTATTCAAATGTTGTGGAAAGACTTCTGAGCATTCTTTTTTTGATTACCTGCATTTCTTCATCGCTTAAATCCGTATTTTGTCTTTTTGTAATCTGCTGGTAGAGAATTCTCAATAACTTTTCTGAATTTTCTTCATTTGTATCAGCCGAAATAATAATTGCTCGCGGTGCATCATTCTGTGTGCTGATTTTTTCATCATTGGCATAGAATCTTATATTAAGCGGGTTAGTATGTTTTGTGATAGACGGGGACGCCAAGAGAATGTCAAAGAATGCTGCCAGAAGAATTCTATCTTTTGTATTATTATTTTCAGGGCCTTTAAATCCCATAGTAACATACGTAGAGATAGCTTTATCAGATAAAATATCTTCCCGAACCGGTTTATTTGTCGGGGTAAGTGTTTCAAAATGTCTGTCATTTTGCGGCGCTTTTGTTGAGGTAAAATATTTAGCCGCAAGATTTATTGTTTCATCGGGTTTTACGTCGCCTGAAATAACAGTTACCATATTTGCAGGATAATAGTTTTTGTTAAAATAGTCGACGACGGCTTCTCTGGTAAGGTTTGTAATATTACTTGTTGAACCTGCTATTAAGTCGCTTGAGGTTGATTTTATAGTAAAGAGGTTTTTTAATGTTCTGTTAACTCCCAGGTTTTCCGGATCTGAGGTTATCATATTTATTTCTGAATTGACAATTCCTTTTTCTTTTTCAAGCATATTCAGAGCAAATCTCGGGGATTCAAGCATTGATGCGTGGATTTTTATTTTCTTTTCAAGGTCGCCGTCATTTAACAGAAAGGATTTAATGTAGTAATTTGTTTCGGCAAAACTTGTGCTTGCATTTGTCTCCGCACCGATTTCGTCGGTTTGTTTGAAAAATTCTCCGGCTTCCAGACCGTCAGAGCCGTTAAAAAGGTTATGTTCAATATAATGGCTGATACCGCGCAAACTATCAGGTTCATTCATAGAACCGGTATTTACGTAAGTTTTAACGACAGTTGCTCCGTCGTTCGGGATAACAGCAACTCTTTGACCGTTTGATAGCTTATAAAGATGACATTTTGTGTTAAACGGCAAATCTATTTCTTCGATTTTTTTATAACCCAGAGGTGCTTTTATATTATAATCCGGCGTGACATTTGATATCCTGTTATTTTGCACACGTTTATCTTCGTTCTCCGGCATGGAATTTGGAGATGCCGAACGAAAATGAATATTGCCTGTCTTATATAAATGGTTAATATTGAGCATAACTACCTACGTTATTATAAAAACAAAAACAAGAAAAAAATTGCGCTTCTGTAACTAATATATCAAAAATATTCATTGTTCAATATTAAAATAATGGAAATAATATACAAGTCTCCACTAAATATGCATAATACAGTCATGCTGAACTTGTTTCAGGGTCTAACAACATAGAGATGCTGAAATAAATTCAGCATGACAGTTTTGTGCATCTGGTGTAAACTGCGATATGAATCCTTAAATAATTTATATAACTAATTCGGGTAATGCATACGGATATGTCATACGCTATAATAATTTCATACAATATAAGGAGATATTATGTTCGGATTATTTTTCAAATGGATTGGGCTGGCGCTTGCTATGATGTTTGTCGGATGGGTTATTCCGGGTATCACTATATCAAACTTTGTAACAGCACTTCTTGCGGCTGCCGTTATCGCTCTTGTTAACGTATTTATCAAACCTGTTTTGATATTTTTAACCCTTCCGATTAATATTTTAACCCTCGGTCTTTTTATACTTATTATTAACGCACTTTTATTTATGTTTGTTGCTTATCTTGTGCCGGGCGTTGAAGTAAACGGATTCTGGAGCGCCTTCTTCGGGGCACTGCTGCTTTCCATTTTATCTTTAGGGCTTGCATGGCTGTAATAAAAAAAGGAAGCTTTTAAAAAGCTTCCTTTTTTTAAAGTTAAAATTCAAAGGTTTCTGCAGCCATCTCTTTATAATCTTCAACGGATACTGTATCTGGCGCCTGCGCTTCCGGCTGCAGACCGCGTTTCAATAATTTCGGAGCTTCTTTTTTAAGTTTTTCATCTGCAAGTATGATATCTCTGTCTTTTGCTTCTTTAATTAAATGGATTGTACATTCAGTCGGCGCGCCTTCTTTATTTAATTCTTTTTGTGCCTTATAACTCGGCCAATCTTCCGGAAGCTTTTCTATAATCGTATAATCCTTATCAACACCTAGACGTTTATCTATTTCGTTTTCCAGAATATTTCTGACATAGTCTTTCTGGGATTCAAAATGGCACGGGATTACTATTTCTGTTCCGATAACTTCTTCAGGATCACGTTTTTCGTACTCTTTAAACAATTTTGCAGCGTGTTCAAGATGTCCCAATTCCTGAGCGAGGAAAAGTTCCCAGACAGGTTTCATCATATCATCAACTTCATCCTGATAACATGTATAATAGTTGCAAACCTCTGTAAACTCGTGCAAAAGTGCTTTTTCATAGAAAGATTCCGTCGGATCTGCCAGAGATTCATACATATTAACGTGTTCTTCTTCTACATCCTTTATTTCCGCATAGGTTTCTCTCAGCGTATGGTTTCCGTATTCCATGCCGTGTTCAGCATAATAATTATGGGTTTGCTGTTCGCCTGCAACAAGCGTCATTATATTAACTTTCGTTTGAGGTGAAGCTGTTGCTTTATCATACGGTTTTCTTAATCGGATAAAATTATCATTATGATGGTTCTGAGTAGGTCTGCTCAGCATTATATCAGTCTGTGCCTGTACAATCTCATCAGGATTAATACCGTGAATCATATACGCCCACTGACTGTATCTGTACAAATGATCAAAATCTTCCAACAAGCCAAAATTGAATGTTTCTTTTACATATTCATCGGGTTCGTTCTGCGCAAGCCATGCCGTAAGATCAACGGCAACCTGCTCATACCCTAATGTAGTTTCTAAAATGGATTGATCACACGGTGTCATCCAGTTTATAGTTGTTTGCTGCTGGTCTTCTATTCTTTTTGTTATGGCCAGATATTTAAGTGTTTCCGTATCATCACAAAAACGGGAAAAACAATGCTTGAAATTCCAGGCTTCAACTTCTATACCGTTCATTAATATTTGACGGGTTCTGCTGTAACAGTCAACATCATATTTATTAAATTTTCTTTTAGCTATATCATGCCAGTATCTCAATTGTTTCTCTATTGGAATTCCTTTTTCTTTTAATGCGTTAAATGACATTTTTTCTCCTTTCTTTTGGTACACATCCGGATTTTAAACAAAAATTTTAAAAAATTAATTAACATTTACGGTTAGACAAAATGATAATGCTAAGATTTTATTGTTTTGATTTAAAGATGTAGACTTAATTTCAATACAAACAAAAAAAAAAGACCCCGAAGGGTCAGTTGGAATTAAGAATAGCTGGAAGTATGAAAAAGATATTTTGTTTTATCCTTGATTTAATATTATTGAAACACTTAATAAACTTTAGGCAATTAGCCGGATGGGTATATTTTTAATATATATAAATTATGACTATAATATTTCTAAAATACTTTACTTCGAAATATTTTGTGTTATTATAAATTTAAAGTTACCAAGTCAAGTAGGGGTTAGACAACTGGTCACGGGGTTAATAGGAATAATTTTATTTATTACGGCATGCTATTTTATTTTTGCAATAAAATTCCCTAAAGAACCGCCTCTTTCTCCTGTCATAAATTCCAGTAAAGCAATGGATGATTACATTGCGCAGGTATCTCACGATTTAAAATCTCCGGCAGTGTCACTTTTAAATGCCGTAAAATTGTTACTGGCAGAAGATTACGGGAAATTATCCTCCGCACAGAAAACTTTACTTGAGGTAGCTTACGAATCCTGCATTTATGAAAACAATCTTATTGCTACAATCCTTGACAGTTACAAATACGATAACGGTCTGCTCTCCATCTCTTATGATAAATTTAATATTCTGGAACTTCTGGCAGAAATTGAAAAAGGATTATCTACACAGCTAAATGATAAAATGCAAAATTTAAAAATTACCAATAACCTTTCAGAAAATTATATCCTCGGGGACAGACTGCATTTAAAACGCGTAATTACGAACTTTTTGACGAACGCTGCGACATATAGTACCAGAGGTAGTGAAATAGAAATTACGCTAAATATACACAATAATATGTTTGAAATTGATGTTCTGAACAAAAGCCTTGTTAAACCAACTGAAAATATGAATCTTGTGTTTGAAAAATTTAAAACATTCAAAAATTCTCAATATAATAAAACAAGTGTCGGACTCGGTCTTTACTTATCAAAACAGATTATAGAGGCGCATCACGGGAAGATTTATGCACGAATTGAACCTGATGACAGATGTCTTTTCGGGTTCCGAATTCCGATTGAAATTCCGAAAAAAACTACGAATCAGGTTACAAAATAAATTTATAAAAGCAGTATCAAAACAACATTCCGATACTGCTTCTAGACTTAATATTTCAAATAATGACTAATCTTTTGCCGCTATTTCTTCAAACTTAAATTCATTTTGTTTTTTGTCATATCCGATAGTATATTTTTTCTTAGCCTCAACTTCTACTTCAATTTTCTGAGGATCATAAGTTGTTCTTACCCATTTGTGTAAAAGTCCTGGTCTTTGAGTTTCATATTGCAATTCCAGAATATTCTTACCCGGCATTAAATAAAATGCACGCTGTCCAAAACCTGCCATTATTTGCTCTTTCGGCTCCCCGTTAATTGATAAACAATTTAAAGAATTTGTAAATCCTAAAGGATGCCAGAGTCTTTCTTTTATTACCATAATTGAAGCATCCGGATTTTCGTTTTCAAATTTCTTCTTATGCATTGAATGGATATATATACCAACACCTTGATATACAAAGCTTAAAAGAATTATTCCGCCTACAATTAAAATATACTGACTAATTTCCATTTTTTCTCCTTTTATTTTTTTATGGTTACTACTTTTATCGGGGTATCATTTGTATTTTTTGCACCTAATGCGGACAGTAAACTTTCATAATCCTCTCCGCCTAAATTAGACGCATCTATACAACTTTCTTTTCCCGTTTCTTTACTGATGTAATATATATCCTGATCCTCCTCATTTTTTGTATTGGAATACTTTGAATACTCGGACCAGTCGTACTGTTCTATTGCAAGTGCTTTTATTATTTTACCGAATCTTTTAATCAAAAGATTTTTGTCATCCGTCAGAACTAAAGATATATTATCAGAATAATAAACTTTATAAAAAACACACAAAACGACAGCCACAGCCGCAATTATCGAAATAAAAGAACTATGTGTAAATTTTGCGGTTAAGTTCAGCACAAACCATCCTGCGCAAAGTCCGCAAACTGTCCAAAAAAGTTTTGTTGTTAATTTCCCTTTATATTCTTTCATCACGCTAGTCTCCACTAAATCAACTTTTATCTTCTTTTCCGAAATTTATGAAAAAATTTATTTTTTTTATGATTTTTTTGTCTGTGTTTTTTAACTTTTTGCGATTTGTGGTGTTTTTTTATTTCGTGTTTTTTCTTTTTTTCAAAAAGTTTTATTTTCTTTTTCTCTTGATGTTTTTTCTTTACGGCCGGTTTATCTTTATGCCATTTAAACCACCTGTGGTTAGAATCTTTCTTTTTAATTTTGTGTTTTTTAGGCGGCTGTTTTTTATGTTTTACAGGCTTTTTATCCCTGTCGCGATGCCAGAAATTAAACCAGCTGTGATGAGCAGGTCTGTCATTATGGTGATCCCGCGGAGCAGCTATACTTACAGCGCTTAACCCTTGCCCCAGCAGCATTACAAAAGCAATCAATAACGCTAAAATCTTCTTCTTCATATTCACCCCTTTTCAAAACAAATGCCTTCTACATTAATATAACTAAAAAACATAAAAATTTGTTCACTTAATGAATAAATCTAAACAAAACGTTATACTTCCACCATATTTGTAAAGATTATTTTTATATCCGATTTTTAAATCTCCGGCTGGGCATATTTAATCCAACCTACTGTAAAAGAACAACCAGTTCAGGAATATTTGACAGCCAGTTCGGGAATTTTGGGACAGATAATTTTAGAAATTTAAATTAATTCT